>SPVA01000014.1 GCA_013530545.1 Acinetobacter lwoffii | reverse complement strand
GCGACCATAGCAAGAGTGAACCACCTGATCCCTTCCCGAACTCAGAAGTGAAACCTCTTAGCGCTGATGGTAGTGTGGGGTTACCCATGTGAGAGTAAGTCATCGCCAGCTCATTATTCCAAAATCCCCCTCCGCATTAGCAGAGGGGGATTTTTTTATGTGTGGGTTTTAGAAATAAGTCTTTTATTTTTGATTCTGATTTCTATATGCATTCATTTCCTATCGAGCTCCACGAACTTATTAATTTAAGTGTATAGAAGTATTTATCTGAAATCTTATTAAAGTCTTTTTAGAAGGATGATTCGCGTTAATATAATATGACTAGTGTTATCCGGTCGATATAGTTTGATCTAAAAGATTTTACAGTCCTATCTTATAAATCCTAAAAAATAAAAAACCAGCGAATCGCTGGTTTTTTATTGCAGATTATTTTAGCCAAACACACACATTACGGCTGCGATTAATACCCAAAGAATGGCAATCGCTACGATGGGTTCAACAATCTTTGCCCATGTTGGGGTATTGATAACAATGACTTCTTCGATATCTTGATGCTGCTGATTCTGGCTTACCATTTGATTAAACTCCTTCATTGATGCTTCCAATGATAGCTCTTCTTGCACAATTGGTTTAGAGCCTTTGAGTTCTGTTAGCTTGTTTGTTGTCCAAACCCAATCATCTGCTTGACCAGATAAATGTTCAATTTGCCCGGTCAGTAATTCCTGAATGCTATGGATATTATGGTTGCCGGTATCATGCAGTTGTTTTAATTCAATAAGCTGTAAATGAAAAATTTCTGAAGTGCTGTGCTCAAGCTGGGCTCGATCCAGAGTGGATTGATTTTCCGGACTGGTAGCGAGATGACGCACGATTTCCAGGATATATAATTCATCAGGATGATTGATTTCATTATAAATTTTTTGTGGGTTATGACGCCATTCAGTAATAAGTTTTCCTAAAGTTAAGGCATTGATTTCTGATATATATTTTCGTCTTTCTTCTTTTGTATATTCTTTTAGAAGCTCAGGCTTTTGAGTCTCTATCTGTTCAACAAAATATTGTACTAAATCAAAAGCCATTCACTTGCTCCATTATTTTTAATCTAATAGTCTTAAAGTCGGTTTTTTCTTTGGTTGTTCAGTTTGTTCTTCAGTGCTTGATTTTAAAGCATCTTCATCATTTTGTGTATGCTCATATTCACCTGGATCAAAGAATAAACCTTGACCATTTTCACGTGCATAAATACCGAGTACTGCTGCCATAGGCACATAAATATCACGAGAAACGCCACCAAAGCGAGCCGAGAAGCTAATGGCATCATTGCTCATATGCAGCGCATGCACGGCATGTGGCACAATATTCAGAACAATCTGTCCATCTTTAATAAACTGCTCAGGAACCATGGTATTTGGGCGTGTGGCATCCACCAGCAGGTAAGGCGTCATATTGTTATCGCAAACCCACTCATAGATTGCACGTGCCATATAGGGACGGGTAGGGCTAAGGTTGAATTCTTGTTCGGACATGATGTTTCTCTATGGATGTTTGAGTTGCACTGAATAACGGTTCTTTTCCTGCAATGTCATGGATTTTACAAAGGCAGGACGACTAAAAATTCGTTGGCAATATAAATAAAACGGACGGCATTGCTGCTGTGGTAATTCTACGCCCATCTGTTTCAGACGGATAAAAATTGGTGCCAACATACAATCCAGGATACTAAATTGTTCAGACATAAAATAGGGAAAATGCTGGAATAGTGGCATTAGTGAAATCAGGATATCCTGTAACTGCTTTTGTGCCTGAGTTCTGGCTTTCTTATCCAGCGTATCAGGATGGCGTAACATGAGATCAGCCAGTTTCAGCCAGTCATTTTCAAAGCGCCAGATGTATTGTCGTTGCTCTGCCCGGGGCATCGGAGCATCGGCATACAGTTTATTCTGACGATAACGATCATCTACATATTCTGAGATAATCGAAGTATTAAATAATTTAAGTTCATTTTCGATCAGCATCGGCAATTGATTATAAGGATTGAGACTGGCCAGATCCTCATCATCGGCATCCACCAAAATCAGGTTATATTTAATCTGTTTTTCGGTAAGCACATAGCGAATCCAATGGGAACGAAAGTCATCGGCATGACTATAGAGAGTGATTCCTTGAAGAGGCGCGCTTTCGACTGACATAAATCCTGATGAGCTTCTAATGAATAGACTAGGATACTAAAATTCAACCTAAAAAGCACCAAGCATCAAAGATCAATCGGCTTGAGCCAAGGTAGATTATAAGAAAAACAACTGGAGGAAAATAAGATGCTGATCAAGCTTCCTGTCATTTTGCTGTTTATCTGTATTGGGATCGCAAATTATTATTTGATGAAGTCATTCTGGTGTCACGAAGGGGTATGGGGTAAGGATGTACATGAACAATAACAAGAAAAAAGTTCTAAATGACCCACTAACCGCCATAAAAAAACCCTGGAAAATCCAGGGTTTTTTGTCCGATTCGGTAAACGAATTAACGTTTAGAGAACTGAGGACGTTTACGAGCTTTACGTAAACCAAGTTTCTTACGTTCAACTTCACGAGCATCACGAGTAACGAAACCAGCTTGACGAAGAGCAGGTTTTAAAGTTTCGTCAGAAGCGATCAATGCACGAGTAATACCGTGACGGATAGCGCCTGCTTGACCACCAATACCACCACCAGCAACAGTGATGTAAAGGTCATATTTGTCAGTAGCTTCAAGAAGCTCAAGTGGTTGGTTAACAACCATACGAGCAGTTTCACGACCGAAATACTGTTCAAGAGTACGGTTGTTAATTACGAGTTTACCAGTACCAGCTGATAGGAAAACACGTGCAGTTGCGGTCTTACGGCGACCTGTACCATAATTAGTAGCCATGTGCTGTTATCCCTTAGATGTCCAAAACTTGTGGCTGTTGAGCAGCGTGTGGATGCTCAGTACCTGCATACACTTTCATTTTCTTGATCATTGCATAACCAAGAGGACCTTTAGGTAACATACCTTTAACAGCTTTTTCTAGAACTGCTTCTGGTTTGTGAGCGATTAACTTTTCAAAGTTAGTCTCACGGATACCACCAGGGAAACCAGTGTGGCGATAGTATTTCTTATCTTGTGACTTTTTACCAGTCACAGTGATTTCTTCAGCATTGATAACAACGATGTAGTCGCCAGTGTCAACGTGAGGAGTATAAGAAGTTTTATGCTTACCGCGTAAACGACGAGCGATTTCAGTCGCAAGGCGACCTAAAGTTTTGCCAGAAGCATCAACAACGTACCAGTCGTGTTGAACTTCAGCTGGCTTAGCGCTGAGAGTTTTCATTAAACCACTACCTATTATAGTTGGTTTGGACTATGGAATCTGTCCAAACTAAAGGAGACGCGATTCTAAACGAATACGTGAAGAATCACAAATGAAAATTAAAATTTCAAGCGCTGTATTTTATCTAATCTCCCTGGTGAAAGAAAGACCTAAGCCTTTATATGCTACAAAAACTGCAACTATATTTGTAACCATAGTTTCAATGGTATCAAAATATTGATTTATAAGTACTCTTTGCAATGATTACTACAGCGTAGGCGTGATCGGGTTATAATATTTCTCAGCTTTGCCAAATTGAGAAGATGATGCTGCCTTTATATGTCACCAGTGGGGAACCTGCCGGAATTGGTCCTGATATTTGCCTGAGTCTTGCAGATCGTGTTGATGAGCGCCCAATTGTGGTATTGGCGGATATTCATATGCTCGAGCAACGTGCTCAGATACTCAAATTATCGGTTGAGCTGATTGAATATCAAGGACAGGAGTCATCTTCAGGCATCGGTCAGCTATTTGTAGAGCATGTTCCCGTGCAGCAAGACGTCGTATTGGGTGAGCTGAATCTGAACAATGCGGCTTATGTACTGGAGCAACTGCGTCGATCCGCAGACTATGCCATGTCAGGAAAAAGTGTCGGCGTCGCGACTGCGCCTGTACAAAAGTCCGTGATAAATGAAGCGGGCATTTCTTTTAGTGGTCATACCGAGTATTACCAGGAATTTGCTGGTGTTCCACGTGTAGTCATGATGCTGGCCACCAAAACTTTACGCGTGGCCTTGGCCACTACCCATCTTCCGCTTCGTGCCGTGGCAGATGCGATTACGCCTGAACGCTTGCATCAGGTGATTGATATTCTGATTCACGACCTGAAATCCAAATTCAAGATTGAACAGCCGAATATACTGGTTTGCGGTTTAAATCCGCATGCCGGGGAGGGCGGTTATTTGGGGATGGAAGAAATTGAAGTGATCAATCCGGTACTCGAAAGCTATCGTGCCCAAGGTATCAACATGAGTTTAAGCCTACCTGCTGATACTTTATTTACTCCAGAAAACCTAAAAGATGCTGATGCTGTTCTGGCGATGTATCACGATCAGGGCTTACCTGTGTTAAAATCACAGGGCTTTGGTGAAGCCATTAATATTACCCTCGGCTTACCGTTTATTCGAACTTCTGTTGATCATGGCACAGCACTCTCCCTTGCGGGGACGGGACTTGCGAAAAGTTCCAGCCTGCACGTTGCTGTCGATTTAGCCCTCGATCTGGCGCGCCACTGATTATTGTTCATCACTCACGTTGGAAATGTTTTTATGTATCAAATTAATGCCTTAAACCCAAAAGATGAAGGGCATCAGGCTCGAAAAAGATTTGGTCAAAACTTTTTACATGACCAGCGTGTCATTGCCAAAATTGTACGCTCAGTCAATCCGCGTCCAGGTCAGAACATTCTGGAAATTGGCCCGGGTCTGGCCGCTTTGACTTCACCTTTAATTGGCGAATGTGATGCCTTAACCGTACTTGAGCTGGATCGTGATCTGGCTGCTGGTCTGCCGGGTCGTGTGCCGCATCCGGAACGTTTAACCATTATTGAAGCCGATGCCTTGAGATATGATTATTCTCAATTGTTTCAGGAAGATCGTCCACTACGTGTCGTCGGTAACTTGCCTTATAATATTTCTACGCCATTGTTATTCCATCTTTTGGAATTTGGTGACAAAGTGCAAGACATGCATTTCATGCTACAAAAAGAAGTCGTGGATCGCATTACCGCATCACCGAATACCAAAGAATATGGCCGTCTGTCGGTGATGATTCAATATTTCTGTAAACCGACTTTCTTATTCGAAGTGCCACCTGGATCTTTTAATCCGCCTCCAAAAGTGACCTCAGCGGTATTCCGTTTAGAGCCTTATAAAGTTAAACCGATTGTGGCGAAGAATGAAAAAGCGCTGGCACGTCTGGTATCGCATGTCTTTACCCAGCGTCGTAAAACTCTGCGTAACAGCTTGAAGGGTATGCTGGTCGAAGAAGGTTTTGAAAAAGCGGGTGTTGATCCGATGGCGCGTCCAGAAACCCTAACCCTTGAACAGTTTGTTGCACTTTCAGATCAAATGGTGGCTTAAATTACGATGAACCGCACTGCTCGATATAATTATGTGATTGGGGATGTTCAAGGTTGTTTTGAGGCCTTGAAAGCTTTACTCAAGGAAATCCAGTTTGATGCAGAACAAGATTTTATCTGGTTTGCTGGAGATTTGGTTGCACGTGGTGAAAACTCAATCGCTGCATTGCGGTTTATCAAAAAGCTGGCTGAACAAGGTGCGGCTGCGACGGTCTTGGGAAATCATGATTTGACTTTGCTGGCTTATGCCCGTGGTATCAAGCCAGTAAAAGAAAAAGACAATGTCCGTGATGTGATTGATGCGATCGACAGTGATGACCTGATTGACTGGCTGCGCAAACAGCCAATGTGTCTATTTCCAAATGAGCAGACTATTCTGACGCATGCTGGAATTCCGAATATCTGGAGTGCAGAAAAAACTGCTCAATTGGCACAAGAAGTTGAAGCGATCATTGCTCATGATGACTTTGATGTGCTGGATGATTTCCTGAAAGAAATGTTCGGGAAAGAACCAGCACTCTGGTCGGATCAACTACAAGGCCATGAACGTATTCGCTGTATCGTGAATTACTTGACCCGGATGCGTTTAATCGATGCTAAGGGACGCCTGGAATACAGCTTTAAAGATGCGCTGGATGATCCGATGCCGCAAGGCTTTAAACCTTGGTTTGAGTTTGAATCACAGGCCGCACAAACTCATCAGATCCTGTTTGGTCACTGGGCCGGCTTGAACGGTAAAACCATTTCGAACAAGATTCAGAATGTAGATGGCGGTTGTGTCTGGGGTAATCAACTGATGGCCTTCCGCCTGGAAGATCAGCAGATGTTCGCGGTTGATAATCCGGTGATCTAAGTGTATCCAATAAAAAGCCACGTGATCACGTGGCTTTTTTAATTCTTGGATTCTTGATTAGTCTGCACGAATCCAGGTCTGGTTACGGCCTAGAACTGAAACGCCCATACTGGCACGTAAGGTTAAACGTTTACCGGTATTGTTTAAACGCATTTTTGCATCATAAATTTTACCTGCCAATGGATCGATAATACGACCTTTGTCATAATTTTTGGTGCCTTCAACCAGTTTTAGGCCTTTTAAAATGGTCATGCCTAAAATAGGCTGATTGGTATAAGGTGCAGGGCAGTTATTGCATTTTTCACGTGGATTATAGTCTGGGCGAGGCGTGATTTTTACAATTTTGCCTGAATAGGTATTATTTGCTTCTTTGCTAATGACGATAATCGCTTTAGCCGCCCCCGTTTTATCATCAATTTGTTGCCAGGTCCCGGTAATATCGTCTGCCCACAAATTCGTCATACATCCTGCTGTAAGCGCGGCAAGTAATATTTTTTTAAACATAGAGAGTCATTCCAAAGAATTTTTATCATCGCCCGCTCATGTTAGAAATCTTACTAAAATAGTCAACACTTATCTGAATACTATAGAGTTGATACACTAAAAAAAGCTGCCAATTTGGCAGCTTTTTTGAATAATGAGAATTAGGTATTAATCTTGGCGAATCCAGGTCTGGCTACGGCCTAAAGCGGACACACCCACATAACCACGCAAGGTTAAACGTTTACCATTGGCATTTAGACGCACTCGAGCGTCATAAACTTTACCTGCCAATGGATCAATCACTTTACCTTTTTCATAATTGTTGGTGCCTTCCACATGTTTTAAACCAGTCAATACATCCATGCCCATGATCGGCTGATTGGTATAAGGCGCGGGACATTTATTGCAGGTCTTTTGTGGAGTATAGCCTGGACGTGGAGTCACTTTGATAATTTTTCCAGCAAAAGTCCCATTATCATTTTGACGAATTTCAATAATTGCTTTTGGTGAGCCGGTTTTATCATCAATTTGCTGCCAGATGCCCGTCAGATCCTGTGCATAAGCAGTCCCAGTCATCAGTGCAGCGATGAACATTAATCCTAATTTAGTTTGTTTCATTATATTTATGCCTTTTTTATAGATGAATAAAATATCCCCAACACAAAAGTGCTGTTTTTATTAATCCTGGCGAATCCAGGTTTGTGTGCGACCAATCGCAGAGATCCCGATATATCCACGTAAAGTCAGTCGTTTCCCATTGGCAGAAATCCGCCCTTTTAAATCATAAATTTTGCCGGTGAGTGGATCGAGTACCCGGCCATGTGCATAGTTATTTTTGGTGGTGGGTTTCAGTCCTTTAATAACGTCTAATCCCAAAATCGGTTTATCGGTATAAGGTGGTGGACATTTGACACATTTTTCCCGTGGTGTATAACCTGGGCGAGGTGTGACTTTATTAATCGTTCCGGTATAGGAGCCATCAGCCTGCGTTTTCATTTCAATCAATGCTTTAGGTGAGCCGGTTTTATCATCAATCTGTTGCCAAAGACCAGATAACTCCTGAGCAAAGGCCATAGAGCCTGTGAATAAAGAAGCTGAAAAAACAGTTAAAATTGCGATTTTATACATGCGATATCCTTATCCTTATTTTTTTATGAACATTCACCTAATTCCATGTGGTGAATGTTGACGCAAACTACGTTAATACACTTTCATAATATATATTGCATGAAAAAAGCATATGTTTAATATTCATACAACTTAATGCATTAAAATGCAAGCTTCTATCTACTAAAGCATAACCCCGTCACATTTTATTTAATAAAGCAGGAATTAATCCTGCTTAATCCAGGTTTGACTACGGCCTAGTGCTGAAACGCCGATATAGCCGCGTAGGATCAGACGTTTCCCATTAGCACTTAATTTTGCCTTGGTGTTATAAAGATTCCCTGATAATGGATCAAGCAGCTTGCCTTGAGCAAAACTGTTATTGCCGACGTGCTTTAAGCCAGTGAGCACATCCAGACCGAGAATAGGTTTATTGGTATAAGGTGCAGGACAGGACACACAGTTTTCTTTCGGGGTATATCCAGGACGCGGGGTAATTTTTGTGATCTTGGCAGCATAGACGCCGGAAGCCGTCTCACGAATTTCGAGGAATGCTTTAGGCGAACCAGTTTTGTCGTCAATATTTCTCCATGTGCCTGAAAGGTCAGAGGCAAAGGCCAAATGGCTGAAAGAGGCTAAAAGTAAAGTTGAAAAAAATTGAACCTTATTCATATATCTGTTCCTAGGTTGGATTAGAGTTCTTACTCTATAGTAAGAACGATTACCACATAAAACAAATGATTAATTTGATTCACTAGTCACATTTTTTGCAAATAAAGTATAAACGTAGGCAACCAGACCGCGGTAAAGACTGCATTGACGGCCATACCAAATGCGGCATAACGTCCTGCAATACTGCCACGCTGCCAGGCCTGAGCTGTACCAATGGCATGTGCGGCTAGTCCTAAAGCCAGTCCGGAGGCACGTTCATCATTGATATGTCTCAGAATAAATGGAGAAAAAGCTGCACCAATCACACCAGAAAGAATCACGATCAGAATGACCATGCTGATGGGTGCATCCAGCAGGGTGGCAATATTAATCGCAATTGGAGTGGTCACTGCGCGGGTAGCAAACGCCATAATATCTGCAGAGGACATATGCAGCAGATAAGCTAGTCCCATCGGCAAGGCGACAGCACTGATACTGGCAAAAACCAAAATGCCGATAATGGCTTTGAGCGGCAAGTCATCGTAGCGCATCGCGGCCAAAGGGATAGCAAGTGCGACGGTCACATAGCCGAGTAAATGGTTGAAAAGTGGATTAACTTCATCCATGTAATTTTCATAGGGAATGCCGAGCGCAAATAAAATCACCAGTACAAAGAACATGCTGAACACGATGACGGGAATTTGCGGAATGAACCGGTTACAGGGTTTGGCAATCAGATAGGCGATGAGGGTAACCGCAAAGCCATACAAAATAGATAACATGCGGAACTCCTATAACCAGCGCTTGGCCATTTTGGCGTAAATCCATAAAGGAATCAGGGTGCTGAAAAACATGATGAACAGAAAGGCCGGAATTTTCTGGCCCATATGTACCAGCATCATCAGTGCACCTGCACTGACAGGCAGGAAGGCAAAGGCGCTTTCCTTCATGAGCTTGTTATTGGTATCGACCAGGCGAGCAGGAAGCTTGCCAAAATAGCGCCAGGTAAACAGCGCAATTAAAAGGCTCAATAATCCGACCAGATTACCTAATTCAGGATGATTCAGTTGGGTCATTAACCAGACTGAAGCTTCCCGAAAGACAATAATTAGTAAAAGGGTGCCGATCCATGCCGGCCAATCTATTCGTTTTATCCAGTTCATTGCTATGATCATTAATATTAATAAGTTTACTTATCAAGTTTTACTCGATCTTTGACTGGATTTCAAACGCTTCCAGTGGACGTTGAAATTGCTGCGCCTGTTTGCCCAGGATTTCATCTAAAGGTAAATGCGCCTGTTTAATCAACTGTTCCAGTTTCTGTGGGGCAATTCGAATATGCAGATGTAGTTGGCCTTCATCATCATAATGTTCTGACTGGATCACATTCAGACCATAGAGCTGGTTGCGCAGCTTGCCATAAGCGGGTTTCAAGATTAAATCGAAAGACTGTAGTTGCCCCATCAAGGACTCATGTACTGCTTTACGCAGCAGGTCAATTCCTTCGCCACTATGTGCCGAAACATAGACCCGTTCCGGTTCACCTGGACGTCGATAAATAATTTTGGCTTCTTCACCGCTACAGTCAATTTTATTGTAAACCTGCAAGATCGGCACATCTGCACCAATTTCTTTCAGCACTTTTTCTACAGCTTCAATCTGCTCCAGCATTTCTGGGCTGCTTGAATCAATGACATGCAGTAACAGCGTGGCTTCTACGGTTTCCTCCAAAGTTGCTTTAAAGGATTCAACCAGCGAATGGGAAAGGTTACGGACAAAACCTACCGTATCGGCCAGCACCAGATTGCCAATCCCATCCCATTCCAGACGCCGTAAAGTAGGGTCCAAGGTTGCAAACAGCTGATCGGCTGCATAGACATCGCTGTTGGCGAGTAAATTAAACAAGGTGGACTTGCCGGCATTGGTATAACCGACCAAAGATACCGTCGGCACAGCAGCTTTTTGACGAGCAACACGGCCTTGCATCCGGGTCTGGCGGACTTTATCAATGCGTGCCTTGAGCTGTCCCATACGGATACGCAGCAAACGGCGGTCAGTTTCCAGCAGGGTTTCACCCGGGCCACGTAAACCGATCCCGCCTTTCTGGCTGTCGAGATTGCCACGACTACGAATTAAACGCGAAGATAAATGTTGTAGCTGTGCCAGTTCGACTTGCAACTTGCCTTCATAGGTACGGGCACGCTGGGCAAAAATATCCAGAATCAGTTCAGTACGATCGACCACGCGGCATTTGATCACCTGTTCCAGATTACGGGCTTGGGCTGGGGTCAGGGCATGGTCAAAAATAACCAGGTTGGCCTCCAGTTCTTCAACACGTTCGGCGATTTCTTCTGCCTTGCCGGAGCCGATAAAAAATTTGGCATCGGGTTTCACCCGCTGAGCATAAATATGTTCCAGAATTTCAGCATCTGCAGACTGGGCCAGCAAACGAAACTCTTCAGCATCAAGGTCATCCAGCATTTGTACGCTGACACTCACCAGAATGACGCGCTCTTTCCCTCGATGTTGTTGTAAATATTCCACTCAGGCCAATCTCCACTTGAAAACTTTAGTGTAGTTGAAAAAGGGCTGTGCAGATACTGAATTAGCACGGCTTTGGTTTAAAGTGCGCTGATAAACAGTTGTGCAAGTGTTACCAGTACCACGGCATAGATGAAGGTGCCGCCCAAAATATATTTGAGCACTTGTAAAGGCTGTGGTGTGTCGTTCGCGGGCTGAGTTTGATCTGGCATAGCTATGATCCTTTTCAATCTAATATTTCGATAGTTTTATTTTGAATGATTTTTTAATCCAATTAAAATTGAAGATATAGATGTTATTGGTCGATTTTTATTATCAATGCAAGTTGCGAATGAACAGTATAGAATGAGTTTAATTCGTGGATATTCCCTGTATCTCGCTTAGGATTTAATGACGTTTTTATGAACTCGACTGTACAAAACCAGACTCCAGATATCGAAGGCTTGGCCAAGTTTTTCCTGTATAGCCGGAAAATCACAGCTTCATTGGCTACCATTAGTGAAGGGTTTTACTTGGTTTTTCGTCATGGCTTATATAAAAATCCGAATAACCCGACCAATACGCGCTATGTGCAACATTTTTGCCGTCAGTTATGCAAAGTATTCAATATCGAAGTGCAGGTGCATGGCGAGATTCCACGTGAACCCGCCTTATGGGTCAGTAATCATGTGTCTTGGCTGGATATTGCCGTTCTGGGTTCCGGAGCGCGCGTATTTTTTCTGGCGAAAGCAGAAATCGAGAACTGGCCGATTCTAGGCAAATTGGCCAAGGGTGGGGGTACCTTATTTATTAAACGGGGTTCAGGAGATTCCGTCAGGATCCGTGAACAAATTACCGATTTTCTCAAACAGAATATTCCGGTGCTGTTCTTTCCTGAAGCGACGACTTCTGATGGACGAGCCATCAAAAAAGTGCATGGCCGGATTTTAGGCGCCGCGATTGAAGCGCAGCGTCCTGTACAAATCTGTCTGATTTGTTATGTGAATCAGCAGGGCGAACTGGATATGGTTGCGCCGTTTGTCAATGACATCAGTTTTGCTGCCCATGTCAAAAAAGTACTGGAAATGCCGCAAGTCATTGCACATTTAGTGGCTTTACCTGCAATTGCCACGGAAGGGCATACGGTTGAAAGCCTTACCCGTGTGGTCCAGGAAAAAATGCAGACTGGCCTAGTTGAACTTCAGTCACGGGTATTGAAAAAGCCTCAATAAGAGGCTTTTTTATGGTTTTTGTTCAAAGAATCAAACTTACATAAAGCCTTCAATAGGCAGCCACGACACCAGTTTAAGTCCAGCTTTCTGATACCATTTCATTTTTGGTTCTTTGGTAAACGTTTGAACGTCACCATTGGCTTTCTTGATTTTCCAGTTAATGTTCTGATTCGCATCCAGCACCAGTTTATACGCATATTTGCTTAAATTTTTGTCCATGGTGTCGTGTACTGCACGTGCCAAAGACGGACTGTTCAGCAACACGCCAATTTCAGTATTCAAATAGGCTGAACGCGGATCAAAGTTAAAAGAACCAATAAACACCTGTTTTTGATCCAGTGCCATCAGTTTGGCATGCAGGCTGGAACGGCTCAGTCCTTTCAGGCTGACTTTAGCTTTTTTCGAAATTTCCTCAGTATTGGCATTTAGGTGATTAGCTTCTGGGGCTGCTAGAAACTCATACAGCTGCACCCCATTTTCCAATAGATCCTGACGATATTTGGCATAAAAAGCATGCACTACGGCAACGTCATTGGCCTTAAAAGAGTTGGTCAGGACACGAACCTTGATATTCTCATTCGCCAATTTCTTTAAACGGTCTGCGCCGATTTTTTCCGGAACAAAATAGGCAGAGACAATATCGACACTTTGTTCAGGTTTTTCCAGACGCTGTAATAACTGGAAATTCAGGTGTTCTTCGGTTTTGGCCTTGGCTTTGATTTTGCTCGGTGGATCTTTGACTACTTCGGCTTCCACCCAATCCAGCTGAATGTTTTGTTCCAGCCATTGGTCAAAGGCTCTGGAACGATTGGCCAGATCCAGATAATTTTGAGTGGCTGGATCCTGACTATGGGTTTCTAGCTGTTGTTTTAAGCTTGGAAAACGTAAGCCATGATGCCGTGGATTCACCACCTCTTGTACCGGATAGGCATAATCATCATTCCAGTATTCATCGAAGGAATGAATGATTTCATCCGATGCTGCACCGACCAGCATCACATCGACATCAGAGAACTGATAGCTTTCACTGACATTATAATACTGGTTACTCATATTGCGCCCGCCAATCAAGGCAATCTGGTTATCGGCAATAAAGCTTTTATTGTGCATGCGGCGGTTAATGCGCTTTAAATCCAGCACCATGTCCATGGCGCGGTATTTACGAAAGCGATAGGGATTATACAGTTTGACATCGATATTTTGATGCTGGTTTAAGGCCAGATAAATCCCTTCCATTTTCTTGGCATTATTGTCATCCATCAACAGGCGCACTTTTACGCCACGATCTGCTGCCTGAATAATCGCATGCAGAGCGAGGGCACCGATTCGGTCGTTATCCCAGATGTAATATTGTAGATCCAGACTGCGTTCCGCTTTATTAATCAGCTGAATCCGAGCAGCCAGTGCTTCAAGCGGATCATACAGCACGCGATAACCAGTCAACCCGATGTTCTGATCACGTAAAGGTTCAACAATTTGTGCCAGGCTGGTTTGCGAGGTATCCGTTTCAAATGCCATCTGGCTTGGCTGTTCGGTTTGCTTGGGTAAGGTGCTACACGCAGGAAGACCCAGTACCAGGCTACAGCTCAGTAAAATGCCGGCTTTATAGCGATGAGTGCGTATAAAACTTGAGGATTGAAGGTGAACTTGATCGCGGGGAGCAGTGGCCATATAAGTCGAAGAATGAAAAATTAGAATTGAGTATAATTGCCAGCTATGAAAAGATAAATATAAAGCCAGTAATCTGCTGCTCGACTGAATAAGGCCAATTTATGTGGGATTCGAATTCCGTACTGTTTTATTTTTATCTGGGAATGGCGATTTTAGCCATCTGGGCGGTGGCTCAGGCATGGTCGAGCCAATCACGTACCGAAACCATTCATCCCTTTAAAGCTTTTGGTCATTTGCTGGCGTTTTATCTTGCCTATTTATTGATCCCTTTGGTTTTCTTCAGTATTTACGCTGGATGGACGGGGTATTATTCACTGCATGAAGCTATTTTTGTATTTTTGCTCAGTGGGGTTTTGACTTATGCACGCTTTATCGAGCCGCATTTAATTCAAGTGAAAACGACACAATATCAGATCAATGCAGATAAACGTTTAAAGCAGCCAGTAAGAATCGCCCTGATTGCAGACTTGCATATCGGTCTGTTTTCGGGTCATGAGCGGCAGTTGCGACAAATTGTACACAAATTAAATCATATTCAACCTGATTTGGTGGTGGTTGCTGGCGACTGGACTTATGAGCCAGAAAATAAACTGGCACAGGAGCTGGCAGTTTTAAAAGAGATTCACGCTCCCGTTTATTCAGTCAATGGTAATCACGATGAGCAATATCCCGGACCGCCGATTCGGGAATTGTTGCACTATGCACTGCAAGTCAATCAGGTCATGGATATTGAAGGTCAAATTGTCGAATTTGATGAATTTCGTCTCTTGGGTGTAGGTGATCTCTGGGCTGGAAAAGCCGATATGCGCAGTTTGCCCGACCTGCCTCAGGACAAGCCTTGGGTCATTCTTTCGCATAACCCTGATACAGTCGATATGATTCCGAAACTGCCGACGCGCCCTCTAATGCTGTCTGGACATACTCATGGCGGACAGGTAGAGCTGCCTTGGCTGACCGATTACGTCATGAAAAAAGTTTCAATTTTGGGGCATAAAAAGGGCATGTACCGTCATGAACATGCAGATGTGTTCGTCACTGTCGGTACCGGCTTGGTCGGTGTACCTTTTCGTTTCCGGGTGCCGCCTACCATTGATATTATTGAACTGATTTAAATTCAGTCGGCGTGCTGTATCGCGTTAACTGATGATCCAGACCAGAATCAGCAAGACCACTGCGACGGCCGCCATCATCCAGATTTTCTTTTCGATTTTGCGAGTCGGCACATTTTCACGTAATTGCTGTGCAGTGATTTCAGCTTCTGTGGATGTGCTCAAACTAGGATGGGTGGGGATTTCCAGTGGCGGTGTCACCAGATCGATATCACCGGCATCATCACTAAAGCGTGGACCGGTACTTTCATGTTTCATGACCACATCATGTTCCCGCACAATTTCATCAATCACTTGCAGTGCTTGAGCTTCATCCAAGGGTGTATTCTCGGTGATATAGCGAACAGCTTCTAATTTTTTATCATCTTCCAGCAAAATAATGATATTGACCAACTGCTCCTGCGAGAGGTATTCGATAAGATCCTGCATGGCCTTGCCTCATTTTTTGAATTGAGTTCATTTGATTGTTGAGCAAATTTAACGAGATAAGTAGCCGAATTTTGTTGTGAAATCATAAAAAAGCCAGCATCGAGTGCTGGCTTTTGAATCAATCTAAAATCTTAGATCTGATTGTTTACATCATCATTTTTGGTTTCACGAATCAGTAAAAACGCGACAAGCGACAGGATAGATGCTGCGGTCAGGTAATAACCGACTGCAGACAAACCATAGGCCGTTGCCAGCTTGGTTGCGATTAGCGGTGCAAATGATGCACCGAAGATGCCTGCCAAGTTAAAGGTTAATGCAGAACCCGTATAACGTACTGAAGTCGGGAAGATTTCAGACAATACCGTACCGATTGGCCCATAAGTTAAGCCCATGATCGCCAGACCAATACACAAGAACAGGAACACCACCAAAGTGCTGCCAGATTCAAGCATATCTGCAAAGAAGATACCGAAGATCGCAGAAATGACACATACCGCAATCGAAGTGGTCTTACGGCCAAATTTCTCAGCCAATACTGCTGAAAGCGGGATAAAGGCAGCAAAACACAGGGTCGCAACTAACTGCAATTGCAGGAATTCTTCACGAGAATAACCAAGTTGTTTGGTTCCCCATTGCAGCGCAAATACCGTAGTAAGATAGAACACAACGAAAGTACAGATTGCAGCAATCGTACCCAGAACCAGCATGCGGGAATGCTTTTTGAATACCTGAACAAAAGGAACATTCACTTCTTTCTGTTTATCCAGCACTTTTTGGAAAGCAGGTGTTTCATGCAATTTTAAACGAATCCATAAACCCACAATTACCAACAAGGCACTTGAGATAAACGGAATACGCCAGCCCCAAGCCATAAAGTCAGCTTCAGACATGAAAGCGCCAAGCGTCAGGAAAGAACCTGTTGCCAGAATAAAGCCGATTGGAGCACCCAGTTGCGGGAACATGCCATACCAGGCACGCTTGCCTTCAGGGGCATTTTCAGTTGCAAGAAGTACAGCACCTGACCATTCACCACCTAGACCCAAGCCCTGACCTAAACGGCACAGTGCAAGTAACAATGGCGCAGCAATTCCGATTTGCGCATAAGTTGGTAACAGGCCAATCGCAACGGTTGAAATCCCCATAGTTAGCAAAGCTGCAACCAAGGTGGCTTTTCGTCCGATCCGGTCACCTAAATGACCAAATAATGCTGCACCAATCGGACGGGCAATAAATGCAATGGCAAAAGTCGCAAGAGACTGAATGGTTGCGGTCATTGGATCTGTACTAGTAGGGAAGAACAGATACGGAAAAATAATGACAGCAGCGGTGGCATAAATATAAAAATCGAAGAATTCGATTGTGGTGCCTACCAAGCTTGCTGTTAAAACGCGAAATTTTGAATTTTGTGCTGGCTGAGCAGCAGAATTAGACGACGCCATGGAAAACCTTACACTTACTAAAAATAAAAAAACTTAGTTTTAAAAGCGTAATCTTTTTAAAAAAGGCGTAATTTTTTAAAAAAACAACTGCAATCTTCTCGCTTCAACTCGCTCAGGGTCACTGAAATGAAAAAGGAGATGATTAAATCACGTAAAGATAGATAGACAGAAAATGTGATCCTGCGCCTATCAATACAAATATGTGCCAGATAGCGTGGGTATATCTTACTCTTTTTAAAGCGTAAAACAATGCACCCACGGTATAAGCGAGTCCACCAATGATGAGAAAGGTTAAAGATTGAGCACTTAAATATTGCTGCATGTCATCAATCACCAGCAGCGCCAGCCAGCCCATGGCCAGATAAGCCGCCAAAGAAAGTTTCTGGAAACGATGAATGAAAACGAACTTGAAAAGTGTGCCAAGAAGGGCAATCACCCACAGCGCAATCAATAAATACTGGGCTTTGGCGGTCGGAATGGCAATTGACAGGAAAGGGGTATAGGTTCCGGCGATTAAATAATATATCGCAGTATGATCGACTTTTTTATAAAAATAACGGCGGTCTGCCGCAGTGGCCATGTGATAGAGCATAGAAGCAGAAAATAACAGAATCATGCTCAGCGCATAAACCCACAGTCCAATCCATTGTCCAGTACTGAGGTAAGAACCTTTAATAATCAAAAGAATACCAGCAACAATGGACAGTCCGGCACCTACACCATGACTAATATAGTTAATTCGTTCCTCATTTTGATCATAATCTGAAACCAGTGGAGCATTCTGCATGATTGTCATTCTTCTTCAAATATACACTTGTATAGTAATTCAATTTTGCTTTTAGGTTAAGAAGATTTAAACTTGATGCGCAATTCATTTCAGGTTTTATCTATGTCAACGTTGACAACTCTCTCAGATCAGGAACAGCAATTCTTGGACACCTTTCAGCAAGCTGTTGAAAGGGATCAATTTGATCGCCTGATCTTAAGCCAGTATAAAGGTGAACTGCAGGATTTAGAGAAAATGACCTTGCGAGTCATTCCATTAAATGAACAGCGCGTATTGAGCTGCCTGTATCGTTACAAGACCCAGGATGTCACCAAAAATTATCCTTTAGATGAAGCATTATTCCAGGTTACTTCACTACTGGCGTGTTGTAAGCAAGCCAATCTGATCACAATTGATGAAGAATTACAGTTGAAAAAAAACAAGAAAAAAGCCATGTTGACACGGAGTAAACATAAAGTAGCGATGAATCAGGCGAAGCCTGTTGAACAAGGTCATGACCGGATTAAACAACGTTTTGTCGATCAGGACAGTATCTTTCTCCAGCATCTCGGGATTACCGATCAAAAAGCGCAAATCATTCCGAGCATGGCGCGCAAATGGAAGCAGATTAATAAGTTTGTGGAAATTTTCTCAGGTGCCTTGGCGCAGATTAAGCCACAGGCTGAAGGCCTGCGCGTGGTGGATTTTGGTTCGGGTAAGGGCTATCTGACCTGTGCTTTATATGACTATATGCGAAAACATGGTCAAACGCCGTATGTCACCGGGGTAGAGCTTAATCCGAAAATGGTCGAGTTCTGCCAGAATGTCGCGCAGCAATCCGGTTTTGATCAGCTGGACTTTTTCCAGGGGGATGTGCGTACCTATGCACCGGAACGTCTGGATGTAATGATTGCCTTGCATGCCTGTGATGTAGCAACAGATTTTGCGATTCATAGCGGGATTCGCCTGAATGCACAGATGATCATGTGCGCACCGTGTTGTCATAAGGAATTGCGTCCACAGTTGCAGGCACCAAAGGTATTGAGCCCGATGTTACAGTTTGGCATTCATGCCGGACAGCAGGCTGAAATGCTGACCGATACCATTCGTGCTTTATTGCTCAAAGCTTATGGTTATGAAACCAAAGTTTTTGAGTTCGTGGCGCTGGAACATACCAGTAAAAATAAAATGATTCTGGCGACAAAGCGCAAAGACTATCAACAACCCGATCAGGCGATTCTGGCACAAATCCAGGCACTAAAAGAGATGTATGGGATCCAGAAACATTCACTGGAATTGTTGCTTAATGATCAATGGGATCAGCAGGGAATCGGATCTAAATGCTAAATAGTCCAGAACTTAAAATAGTTTCCGGAAGCTGGAAAGATTTGGCAGTGTATGCCAAAGCGATTCGTGAAGCGGTGTTTATTCAAGAACAGCATATTGCAGCTGAAGATGAGTGGGATGCTGAAGATGCGGTTGCTATACATTTCGTTGTTTTTCAGCAGGATCAGGCGATCGCTACAGCACGTTTATTGTCAAATAACAGTATCGGTCGGGTTGCAGTCCTAACCACAGCACGCAGTTTAGGTGTTGGTCAGTGCTTGATGCAGGCTGTGATTGACTATGCGCGTGCAGAGCAGCGTGGGTTGGTCAAGCTATCTTCGCAAGTACATGCCATTGGCTTCTATCAAGCGCTGGGATTTGAAGCTCAAGGCGAGGAATATCTGGATTGTGGTATTCCGCATATTGATATGTATTTAAAGCTTTAATTTTCAGCCATTCAAATATGAAAAAGCGAGGCATTGACCTCGCTTTTTGATGCATAGACTGAATCTGGATCAGTGGCCATGCGCTGGATTTGAGCTGTGCTCGGCATTATCCATATTGGCATGTTCTTCAGCTGACATATTGTGTTCAGCAGCTGTCGTATCTATAGGAGCAACATTATTGGCAGCTTCACGTGCTTCACGATCCGCCTGCGCTTTGGCAATGGCTTCTGGAGACATCGTCGGTGCATTTTTAAAAGCATGCTGCTGGGTAGTCTGTTTATTTTGCTGGCTTGGCATGTAATCCGGTTCATTACTTATCGCGAGCCAAAAAATAAGCATGAATAATCCACCTAAAATACAGAAGATGATAAGTGCTTTCCAGCCCCAAGGAGATTTTTCAGGTGAACTGTGATCAGTCATAGGTCTTACCCACGTGGATATCAAACTTATGTAACTTTATAACATAAATTGATCAAAAAGCAGATCGAAATCTGTCATCAGATGAGTCTATCCAGTGCATTAAGCAAATCCAGAAGATAAAAAAGAGGAAACACGTTCCTCTTTTATTTAAGTGCCTAAGTTATTGAATCGGCTGGGCGTGTGCTGCGCGATCTTTGAGGAGTTGTGGGGCTTTGAAGCGTTCGCCATATTTATTTTCAAGTACTTTGGCACGGGTCACGGCTTTGGCTAAACCATACTGATTCAGGAATTGTACTGCACCGCCCGTCCAGGCGGCAAAGCCAATACCAAAAATGGAACCGACATTGGCATCAACGACAGATTCCAGGACACCTTCTTCCAGACAGCGCACGGTATCTAATGCCTGTACAAATAGGAAGCGGTCAATCATTTCCTGTTCAGAAATATCGTTGTCTTTTTTCCAGTAGCTGAGACCAGACCAGAGCTGCTTTTTGGCATCGGCCGGATAATCATAAAAACCTTGGCCGGCAGCCTTACCTTTACGGTTAAATTCGTGAATCATGCTGTGAATCACCTCATCCGCAGGTGATTTAGTGATGGTCTGACCTTGTGCTTCTAAAGCTTTATATCTTTCATTGGCCACATGTTCAGACAAGGTCAAGGACACTTCATCCTGAATCGCCAACGGACCCATCGGCATACCGGCTTTGAGTGCAGCCATTTCAATTCGCGCCGGATGTACACCTTCTGCCAGCAGGCGTAAACCTTCCTGCACAAAGGTACCAAACACGCGGCTAGTAAAGAAACCACGGCTGTCATTCACCACAATCGGTAATTTGCCAATTTGCTGCACGAAATCGAAAGCTTTGGCCAGCGTTTCTGGCGAGGTATTTTTACCTTTGATAATTTCCACTAGCTGCATTTTATCGACCGGACTGAAGAAATGCAGGCCGATAAAGTTCTGATCATTTTTTGAAGCCTGGGCTAATTCTGTGATCGGCAGGGTCGAGGTATTCGAAGCCATTACGCCGTTGCTGGCAAGATATTGTTCTGCCTCTTGTGTAACTTGAGCCTTGAGCGTGGGATTCTCAAATACGGCTTCAATGATCAGGTCGCAACCGGCTAGATCTGCATTCGATGCAGTTGTTTGAATCAGGCTTAAAACCTGATCTCGTTTCTCGGCTGATAAACGCCCTTGAGCGAATTTTTTATCCAGCAGTTTCTGGCTATAGGCTTTGCCTTTTTCAGCTGCTTCGATTGAAATATCTTTTAATACTACAGGAATGCCTTTGCTGGCAGTGGCATAGGCGATCCCAGCACCCATCATACCCGCACCTAGAATACCGACTTTAGTGGCTTTCCACCTTTCAAGACCTTGAGGGCGACTGGCGCCGGACTTGATTGCATTCAGACCATGCCAGAAGGTGCCAATCATATTTTTAGAAATTTGACCGGTCGCCAAATAAGTAAAGTAACGCGATTCAATGGTCAGGGCAGTATCGACATCGACCTGTGCACCTTCTACCGCAGCCGACATGATCGCTTCAGGTGCAGGGTAGCAGCCTTTGGTTTTATCGCGCAGCATCGCCGGAGCAATTGCCAGCATCTGTGCAACTGCTGGTGTCGAAGGGCTACCACCCGGAATTTTATAGCCTTTTACATCGAATGGCTGCTGAGATTTTAGATTGGCTTTGATCCAGGCAATGGCCTTTTCTAGCAATTCATCTGTACTGTCTGCGATCTCATGAATCAACCCTAAAGATCTGGCTTTATCGACTCCAAACTGTTTGCCTTCCATTAATAAAGGAAGGGCATTTTGCAGACCGAGCAGGCGGACGCTACGGACGATACCACCGCCACCTGGTAATAAACCCAGTGTGACTTCAGGCAGGCCAAATTTGCTTTTAGGGTCATTCAGGGCAATACGATGATGGGCACACAAGGCAATTTCCCAGCCCCCGCCAAGCGCTGTACCATTCAGTGCAGCAACGACAGGAATACCGCGAGTTTCGATATAGCGTAGTTTGGCTTTCATCTCTTCAATCATATTGAAGAATTCAGTTGCATGTTCAGGAGTGGCTTGAATCAGTTCATCCAGATCGCCGCCAGCAAAGAAAGTTTTTTTCGCTGAACGGAAAATAATCCCGGCAATATCTTCATCTGCTTGTAACTGGGCAACGACTTCATCCAGTGCCGTGCGAAAGTCGGCATTCATGGTATTGGCAGACTGGTTTGGAGAATCAAACGTTAAAATAACAATATTATCTTCATTTTTTTGATATTGAATTGCGCTCATTATTTTTCTCCTTATACCAGTTCAATAATGGTTGCGATGCCCATACCGCCACCTACGCAAAGTGTAGCCAGACCCCGCTTTTTGCCCTGGCGTTCTAACTCGTCCAGTAATGTCCCTAAAATCATCGCACCAGTCGCACCGAGTGGATGTCCCATGGCAATTGCGCCTCCGTTGACATTCACCTTGGCAGGATCAACTTTCATTTCATTGATAAAGCGCATCACCACAGCAGCAAAGGCTTCATTGACTTCAAACAGGTCAATATCATCAATTGTTAAACCGGCTTTCGCCAAGGCCTTACGAGCGGCCGGGGCAGGGCCGGTCAGCATAATGGTTGGATCTGCACCGACCAGTGCCGTCGCCAGTACTTTGGCACGTGGCTTGAGACCTTGTTCTTTTACTGCTTGTTCCGATGCGATCAAAACCACAGCTGCACCATCGACAATGCCTGAAGAATTCCCGGCATGATGCACATGATTGATAGCACCCACTTCAGGATATTTTTGCAGGGCAATTGAATCAAAGCCCATTTGCCCCATAGTGGCGAAACTTGGATTGAGTTTGCCTAGGCCTTCTGCGGTCGTTGTCGGTTTGATAAATTCGTCTTTGTCCAGAATCACCACACCGGCTTTGTCTTTTACCGGGATCACGGATGCATTGAAATGGCCATGGGCTTGAGCAGCAGCCGCTTTCTTTTGTGATTGTTCGGCAAACTGATCTACATCTGCACGGCTATAACCGTCAATGGTAGCAATCAAGTCCGCACCAATACCTTGTGGAATAAAGTCACAAGCCATATTGGTTTCAGGGTCCAGTGCCCAAGGACCACCGTCTGAACCCATCGGAACGCGGGACATGGATTCGACTCCACCTGCAACAACCAGATCTTCCCAGCCAGAACGGACTTTTTGTGCGGCCAGATTGACAGCTTCCAGACCGGAAGCACAAAAACGGTTAATTTGCACACCCGCCACATCATTGTCCCAGCCGGCAGCGATGGCAGCCGTTTTGGCAATATCGGCACCCTGATCACCAATTGGGGTGACACAGCCGAGCACGATACATTGAGTAAACCAGTCAGTAATGAAATGGGTTTTACTTGATGTAAAGATCCATCTTTTTTGCCTTTTCCGCGTGGCGTACGAATGGCGTCAATAATATATGCCTCGCTCATAGCATGTCCCTTTTATTGATTTGATGAAAATTATTCTAATGACTCGAGTGTAATGCTTAATTTTTGAAGTGCAATGACGAGAACGGGCCAGATCATTTGAGCGATTTAGCCAATTTTAGCTATAAAAAAGCCTAAGCTTTTGCTTAGGCGGAGAGAACTGGTTTTATTATTAAATATTATTTCGCAACATCATTTGATTAATGATAGCCATGTAATTGACGATACAGACCCGGGGTTACACCCGTCCATTTTTTGAAGGCACGGTGGAAAGTACTGGTTTCACTGAAACCGACTTGTTGCGCGACATCTTCAAGGGTTAGATCCGGATTAAGTAACAGGTGAATTGCGGCATCACGGCGCAGGGCATCTTTCACACCTTGATAGCTTTTACCTTCGGCTGCCAGACGGCGACGCAAAGTTTGCGGTGATAGATAAAGCATCGACGCGACATCGTTTAATGTTGGCATTTCTTCGCCAATCTGGCTTTTCAGTACATCACGAATACGTGAAGTCAGTGAATTGGTATTTTTGAATTTCACCAGCAGTTGGGCCGGCGCTGCTTTCAAAAATTCCTCCAAGGTTTCTTCATTCTGGCGAATTGGTAGGTCCAGATAGTCCGCAGCAAAAGTGATCTCGGTACGTGGCATATCGAACTGCATTACCGGCGCAAAGAATAAAGCATCATATTCATCGGCATGGTCTGGACGAGGATAGCTAAAATGCACGCGTTCCAGTGGCAGGCGACGTTCAATGAGCCAAGACGCTAAGCCATGCCAGATCATCAGCATGCTTTCGGTAATGAAATGATCCGGATCCATTGCGTTTGGAATGAGTGGAACCAGACGAGCTTCGTGTTTGTCGCGTTCTAGGGTCACCGACCAGTCATCACCAAAGAGTTTGTAGAACTGGGAAGACAGTTCCAGTGCATCACCCAGAGTTTTGGCATGAATAATGAGCTGACACATGATCGCAAACGTACCCAGACGGCGTTGCTGTTTATCAAAGCCAACATGCTCGTCCTGAGTCACCATCCACAACATTTTTATAAAGCGGGTATATTGTTCAGGCGAAATACGGGCTTTGGGTTGATGCAGCAGCTCTGCTTCAATCCCGACGTGAGACAATAAAGTATCGACATCCATGCCCAGACGTTTAACGCCAGATAGAGCTGCATTGACGAAATGGATACTGATCGTATCACGACTCATGTTTAATCCTTCAGTCTCTTTAATGTTCACTAATAATTGACCTAAATGACGAAAAATAATAAAGCAATGGCAATTTACAAGAATACCTTTGCCATTTTCTTACATATTAGATTGCCGAAACTATCAAGGTAAATGGCTGAACATGACATTGTTTTTGTGCATTTATGTGCCTATTATGCTGAAAAAAGCAATATAAGTAGAGCAAATACTCCAATGTCATATGTATTAAAAGGATTGAAAATCCTCGACTTTTCTACACTTTTACCCGGCCCATTTGCCACATTATATCTTGCTGATTTAGGTGCAGAAGTTGTGCATATTGAATCACCGACCCGACCGGACCTGTTGCGATTAATGCCACCCTTTGCAAATGGACAAGCCACTTCACAAAGTTATTTGAATCGAAACAAGCAATCGGTTGCACTGGACTTGAAAGATCCTGCGAATATTGAACTGGTTAAATCCAAGATTGCAGATTATGACATTGTGATTGAGCAATTTCGCCCCGGTGTAATGCAACGTCTAGGCTTAGATTATCAAACCTTAAGCGAAATTAATCCAAAATTGATTTACTGTTCCATTACCGGTTATGGCCAAACTGGCACATATAAAGATAAGGCAGGGCACGACATTAATTATCTGGCTTTATCTGGAATTGCCGGACACAGTGGTCGGATTGAAAATGGCCCACCTGCCTTGGGAATTCAGGTCGCCGATGTTGCAGGTGGTTCCATGCATGCCGTGATTGCGATTCTGGCTGCGGTGATTGAACGCCAACAAAGTGGCAAAGGGCAATATATTGATATTTCCATGACCGATTGCGTGGTGACGATGAATAATTTGGCGGCTTCTGCCAGTCTGGCTGGCAATCAGCATCAACGGCCTGAATCAGGGTATCTGAATGGCGGTACTTTTTACGACTATTATGAAACCCAGGATGGGCGTTATTTGTCGATTGGCAGTCTGGAACCACAATTTATGCAGGGGCTGGCACAGGCTTTAGAGCTGCCGATTGTTTTGGAAAAAGGTGCTTCTTATGCCGCTGAAGATCATGCTGCGGTGAAACAGGCGATTCAGAATAAAATCAAGACCAAGTCATTGGCTGCATGGCAAACGCTGTTTGCCGCGCTAGACGTCTGTGTCGAACCGGTACTCAAACTTGAAGAAGCTTTACATTCTGATCTGGCCCAGCAGCGGGGATGGGTTGTACAGGTGCCACTCAAATCCAATAGTCAGCAAACCGAAGCACAACTGGCTTGCCCGATTAAATTTTCACGTTCCACGATACGTTATGAATTTGTAGGGCAGCAATTGGGAGAGAGTCAAAATTGGTAGAATTTTTAAAGTGTTAATAGAGTAGAGAGAGAAATCTTTCTATATGAAAATAAGTAATAATGATTGAAGAATTTAATCATTATTACTTTAAATTTAATCCAATGCTGTAAACACTGAGATCCGTGAAACTTTGGCAGGCTTATCAATAAAACCGCTATGAAATATGTATAAAAAGCATTTTATTGATAGGTTCAATCTCGCTATCCTTGCCGGCGATATAATAGAAACTACTAGCTGTACGCCATGTATTTATATACTGATTTCGATCAGCAACTGATTAATGAACGTGTTGCACAGTTCCGTGACCAAACGGAACGTTATTTAGCCGGTAAACTCACTGAAGATGAGTATCGTCCGCTTCGTCTGCAAAATGGTCTGTACGTACAGCGTTATGCGCCAATGTTACGTATTGCTGTGCCATATGGTTTGATGAACTCAAAACAACTTCGTAAAGTGGCTGATTTGGCAAAAGAATATGACCGTGGCTACGCGCATATTTCGACCCGTCAAAACATCCAGTTTAACTGGCCAGCGCTTGAAAACGTGCCGGATATGCTGGCTGAACTGGCCACTGTGCAAATGCATGCGATTCAGACTTCAGGTAACTGTATCCGTAATACCACGACGGATCAGTATGCCGGTGTGGTTGCAGGCGAAATTGCCGATCCACGTCCGACTTGTGAATTGATCCGTCAATGGTCGACCTTCCATCCGGAATTTGCTTTCTTGCCACGTAAGTTCAAGATTGCAGTCTCTGCGCTTGAAGAAACCGATCGTGCAGCCACTGCATTCCACGATATCGGTGTGTATATCGTGCGTAATGAAGCAGGCGAAATGGGCTATAAAATCAAAGTCGGTGGTGGTCTCGGCCGTACGCCAGTGATTGGCAGCTTTATTCGTGAGTTCTTGCCGCGTGAAGACCTGATTGCTTATCTGGAAGCAGTGCTTCGTGTATATAACTTGCATGGCCGTCGCGACAACAAATATAAAGCGCGTATCAAGATTCTGGTAAAAGCCTTAACACCAGCCGTATTTGCCGAGAAAGTTGAAGCTGAATTTGAACATACGATTAAAACACTGAAAATCGATGCAGACACCTTGGTGAAAATGGATGAGAACTTCACGCCATTTGACTACCAAGATTATGCAGATGAAGATTTCACTGAATTGTTCGCGCAATATCCGAAATTCAAACAGTGGTTCAACATCAATACCAATGCACATAAAGTGAAAGGTTATCGTATCGTGACGATTTCACTGAAACGTGCCGGGATTGCACCGGGTGATGTCAGCACCGAAGAAATGAACCTGATTGCAGACCTTGCCGATCAGTACACTTTCGGTGAGCTGCGTACTACGCATGAACAAAACATTTCCCTGGTCGATGTCCCACAAAAAGATTTGTTCGCTGTATGGCAAACCCTTGACCAAAATAACCTGGCACGTGCGCATATCGGTTTCTTGACCGACATCATCTGCTGCCCAGGCGGTGACTTCTGTTCATTGGCCAATGCGAAATCCATTCCGATTTCTGAAGCGATTTCCCGCCGTTTTGATGATCTGGATACGATTTATAACCTAGGTAAACTGGATCTGAATATTTCAGGTTGTATGAATGCCTGTGGTCATCACCACGTGGGTAACATCGGTATTTTAGGTGTAGACAAGAAAGGTGCAGAATTCTACCAGATCACTTTAGGCGGTAATGCCGATCATGATGCTTCGATTGGTGACATTCTTGGCCCATCATTTGCAGCCGAAGTCGTGCCGGATATCGTAGAAGAAATTCTGAATACTTATCTTGATCTGCGTCAGGATGGTGAAGAGTTTATCGATACTTATCGCCGTGTCGGCATTCAACCATTTAAGGAGCGTGCATATGCTTAATACCGCACTTCAAGTGCTCTCTAAAGATGGCACGATTGCAGACAACACATACCAATTAGTTGGTGAAGATGGTGTTTTGCCACAGGGCGATGTGGTTCTGACTGTGGAACAGTTAGACCAGATTGCCAATATATCAGGTAAAAAAGCATTGTACTTAACCGTCGATGCTTCTCCTGAAAACCATGAATTTCCACTGGACCAGCTAGACGCAATCTTTATCGAGTTTGCCGGTTTTAATGATGGCCGTGGTTATTCATTTGCAGCACTTCTTCGTCGCCAGGGTTTCCAGGGCGAACTGCGTGCTACTGGAGATGTATTCAAAGATGTACTGAATTACATGAAGCGTTCTGGTTTCGATACTTTTGTGATTAAAGAAGGTAAGGATATTCAGGAAGCTGCTGCTGGTTTGAATGATTTCAGAAATCCGTACCAGGCATCAACTGCGGTTGCGCAGGCACATTATCAAACAGGTGCTTAATTTAATTAAGTTGCTGTCAAAAAGCCGGATTGATTCCGGCTTTTTTATATCTTGATAAAAGCCTTCAGTTTTCTTCAAGTTGACAGTTGATCAGCCAGTGAATTCCAAACTGATCGCTAAAGGCAGCATAAAGTGCGCCCCAAAAGGTTTTTTCTAGCGGCATTTCAATTTGACCATTCACCGATAAAGCATTAAAAAGTCGTTGTACTTCAGCTTGTTCGCTGGCGTCTAAGTTAATGGAAATATAATGATTATTACCTTGCGTGAATATGGTATTGGTTTGCGCGCAAAATTGATCATTCGTATGGGATGCCATCAGTTCTGTAAATTCATTGATAGGAAGTGAGATATGCAGGATTTTATTTTTATCCGCTTCTGATAGCTTGACGCCTTCTTCAGCTGGCATGTCACCATAACGACTCAGACTTGAAAATTCGCCGCCAAAAACTGATTTATAAAAGTTAAAGGCTGCTTCAGCCTGACCTTGGAAATTGAGGTAATGATTCAGTTGCATGGGAGAACTCCCTTTTATTTACTTGCTTTAATCTACGCCACTTTGCGGTATTTTGCGCGAGCACGCTTTATCAAAATGTAAGCGAAAAAAATCCTCCAGATTAGGAGGATTTTTAACTCCCTCTCCTTATGGGAGAGGGATGGGGTGAGGAAAGAGGTTACAGTAATTCAATCGCTACAGCAGTCGCTTCACCACCACCGATACACAATGCAGCAATCCCTTTTTTTCCACCGGTACGTTTTAGTGCATGAATCAAAGTCAGGATAATACGTGAACCGGTAGAACCCACAGGATGGCCGAGAGCACATGCACCACCATTGATGTTGACTTTTTCAGGGTCTAGCTTGAACTCATCCATTGGGCACATGGTGACCATGGCAAAGGCTTCATTGATTTCCCAAAGATCGACATCAGAAGCGGTCCATCCGGTTTTATCCAGTACTTTCTGGATTGCACCGACTGGAGCAATGGTAAATTCAGATGGATGTTGAGAATTCGAAGCATAAGCAACAATTTTGGCTAAAGGATTTAAGCCTTTTGCTGCTGCATTGTCAGCTGAAGTAATGACCAGAGCGGATGCGCCATCTGAAATCGAGCTGGCATTAGCCGCTGTAATCGTACCGTCTTTAGCAAACGCTGGACGTAAAGTTGGAATTTTATCGATGTTGGCATTAAATGGTTGCTCATCTTTATCAACGACCACATCGCCTTTGCGGGTTTTAACTGTTACAGGCACGATTTCATCAGCAAAGTAGCCTTCATTGACCGCAGTTTGCGCACGTTTTAATGAGCGAATCGCAAAATCATCCATTTGCTCACGGCTATAACCTTTGGTATTTGCCATATCTTGGGCAAATGAACCCATCAAGCGACCTGTTTCAGCATCTTCCAAGCCATCCAGAAACATATGGTCCTTGATTTCACCGTGACCCATACGGAAACCGCCACGTGCTTTTGGCAATACATAAGGAGCATTGGTCATGGATTCCATGCCACCTGCAACCACGATATTTGCAGAACCGGCTTTAATCATATCTGCAGCTTGCATGACGGCTTTCATGCCTGAACCACATAATTTATTAATGGTTACAGCGCCAGTAGAATCTGGAAGACCAGCTTGACGCATTGCTTGACGTGCGGGGCCTTGTTTTAAGCCTGCCGGAAGTACACAACCCATAATGACTTCTTCAATATCTGTTGGTTGCAGACCCGCACGGGCAATGGCTTCTTTAATGGTGACCGCACCCAGTTCGGGCGCAGTTACACTTGCAAGACTACCCTGAAAGCCACCCATGGCTGTACGTGCACCATTGACAATTACGATGTCAGTCATTGTTCTCTCTCCGTATGAGTTTTAATCAATTTTTTCAAACTTAAGCAGTATATTGAAAAAAACTCAGGATTGAAGCGTTAATCGCAGCGAAGCATAAACTGGATAGTTCTGTTAGCAAGATGAGAGACTTTCAATCCTGATATGGCCCATTTTGCTGAGTACAATACGCTGTTGGCTAGAAAGATGGGTAGAACAATAATAGAAACTACCATTTGAACCAATCGGCAAGGCAGTATGTGCTTGATAAGTGACACTCGGTAAACTCAAAGTTCCTCGCCAACTTAGGTTACCGTATTTGAGGTTCAGTGCATCAATATGTAAAATTTGTTCGTCTACATCCACTTGCCTGTTTTTATTTTTATCAATAAAAACCAGCATGTTCTTGTTCCATTGATTGGCTTGGCAACTGAGAGAATCTTGGCTCGGGCAGATTACAATATTTTGATGAAACACTGCAGCCTGGCTGCGTGCATAGCGATTAATTTGAGATAATTTGATCGGAATATTTTTGGCTTCCTGTTTGGATCGATAGTCATGGAAGTACGGTAGGGCGATACTGACCAGAATTGCAATCATTGCAATACAGATAATTAACTCAACAATAGTGAATGCTCTTGTTATTTTTTTATACATAGAGTTACCTGATTTATATATTATTTTTATAATAAAGATGTTATTAATTATACGTTTTTTATGCTTTGTGGAGCCGAGTAATCAGTCCTTACTTAAGTTTCAAGAAAGTGATTAAAAAATAATTGGCAATCACCATAGGGTATTCAGAATAAAAAATTGAGTAAAAAGTTACCGAATTACAACGGAAATTGTAAGTAATTTTGTCAATAATTTACTTGATTAAATTAATCAAGCACTTGGAAAAATAATAAAGTGTTTGTATGATGCCATGTGAATAGCTTAAGAATAAAACTGGGGTAATAAAAAGCCTATCTCAGGATGGCCTATTGCGGGCTTGAGCTTGAACAACAATTTTTATCTCTGGAGGATAAATCCATGAAAATGAGTCGTATTGCTTTAGCTATGCTTGTAGCTGCACCTTTTGCTGCTGCAAATGCAGGCGTAACTGTTACTCCGTTGATGTTAGGTTATACATTCCAAGACACCCAGCACAATAATAACGGTAATGATGGCGAACTTACTAGTAGTCCTGAATTACAAGACGATTTATTCGTAGGTGCTGCTATTGGTGTTGAATTAACTCCTTGGTTAGGTTTTGAAGCTGAATATAGCCAAGTAAAGGGCGATGTTGACGGTGCTGCTGAAGGTGCAGAATACAAAGGCCAAAATATTGCAGGTAACTTCTACGCAACTTCTGACGTATTTACTGGTAACTATGACAGCAAAGTGAAGCCATACATGCTTCTAGGTGCGGGTCACTACAAATACGAATTTGAAGGTGTGCCACGCGGTACTCGCGGTAATGAAGAAGAAGGTACTCTAGGTAATGCTGGTGTGGGTGCATTCTGGCACATCAACGATGCCTTAGCGCTACGTACTGAAGCTCGTGGTACTTACCACTTTGACGAAAAATTCTGGAACTACACAGCATTAGCTGGTCTTAATGTTGTTCTAGGTGGTCGTCTGAAACCAGCTGCTCCAGTAGTTGAAGTTGCTCCAGTTGAGCCTGTAACTCCAGTTGCTCCAGCGCCACAAGAGTTGACTGAAGACCTGAACATGGAACTTCGTGTGTTCTTTGATACAAACAAATCAAACATCAAAGATCAATACAAACCAGAAATCGCTAAAGTTGCTGAGAAGCTAGTTGAATATCCAAACGCTACTGCTCGTATCGAAGGTCACACTGACAACACTGGTCCACGTGCACTAAACGAACGTTTATCTCTAGCACGTGCTAACTCTGTTAAATCTTCGCTTGTAAATGAATACAATGTTGATGCATCTCGCTTGTCTACTCAAGGTTTTGCTTGGGATCAACCGATTGCAGACAACAACACTAAAGAAGGTCGTGCTATGAACCGTCGTGTATTCGCGACAATCACTGGTAGCCGTACTGTTTTAGCTGAACAACCAGTTGCTCAATAATTCATTATTGAACACTCATTAAAAAGGCAGCTCTTCGGAGCTGCTTTTTTTGTGTCTGTATTTTGACTACACTTAGCCTGTTAAGATGTCGTTGAGTAAAAATATGAGTGTCGAAATTCCTGAAGACTTGCAAAATCTGGAAGCCAATAGCGGAATTTTTTCGATTTGGATGATTTTTCATCATTATGGGATTGATCTGCATATTCCGGACTTGGTTCAGCTCTGTCGCCATGATCCCGAGATGGGAACTTCAACTATTGCCCTTGCTGTTGCTTTGCGGACCTTAGGACTGGATGTCACTTTTTTTAGTGAATATGATGCAGACAAACAGCCGGTTGAGCTTGAGTTTTATCAACAAGCACATCGCTTAAATATTCCTGTTATAGAACAGCCATTGTCTTATGCAGAAATTCAGGAAAATGTAGAAGCAGGACGTTTTGTGATTGTGTTCTACGATACCTTAGACGGGGTAGGCAATCATTCACTGATCTATACAATCGATGAGAACGAAATCAGTTTCTTTGACAGTTTTGATGCTATGCCAGCCCAGGTATTTGAGCAGCAGCGTCAAGCAGAAGGAATTTGCCAGCAAGTGATTGTGATTGATGATCGCAATTTTGTGATGCGTCATAGTTAATTCAAGAAATAAAAAATCAGCCCGTAAGCTGATTTTTTTAATGAATAATTTTTTATTCCTGATCAAGTTTCATCGGCTGCACATCCATCTCTTGATAAGAGACCAGTTTGGTTTTTTTCTTCCATTTGTAGCCGAACCAAATCGCTAGGAATAGCGGAATACTGATATAGGTCGATAATACACCCATCCATTGACCGGCCAAAACATCCTGATAGTTCTGTCCGAGAACAACAATCGCACACAGGATAAATGCAAACCAAGGAGCAAAAGGAAAGAATTTAGCGCGATAAGCCAGATCTTCCAGTTTATAACCTTGAGCCAAATAACCTTTGCGGAAGCGGTAATGCGAAATTGCAATCCCGAGCCAGACAATAAAGCCACACATCCCTGACATGTTTAGCAGCCAGTTAAAGACTTCCTGTTCACCAAAGAAAGTAGTCAGGAAGCATAGAGCTGCGATCGCCGTAGTGGCATAGAGTGCATTCATTGGCACACCACGCGGGTCCAGACGCGCGAACATTTTAGGTGCACTACCTTTACGCGCCATATTAAACAGCATACGGGTAGATGAATACATGCCCGAGTTACCTGCAGATAGAATGGCTGTCAGGATCACTGCATTCATGATACTGGCGGCAAAGGCAAAACCGGCTTTTTCATAGAGTAGGGTAAATGGCGAAAGCGCAATATTATCTGCTGCAGCGGCCTGTAATAAACGTGGGTCATTATAGGCAATCAAGGTGCCGATAATGAAAATACACACAATATAAAACAACAGGATACGCCAGAAAATCTGTTTGATGGCCACCGGGATGGTTTTCTTTGGATCTTTCGATTCACCTGCCGCCACACCGACCATTTCGGTACCCTGGAAGGAGAATCCGGCAATCATCGCCACGCCAATTAATGCCTGGAAACCACCGACAAAGGGTGCATCACCAATGCTCCAGTTGGCAAATGCTTCCGCACCCGGGGTGAGCATGATCTTCACGATCATCCAGATTCCGATGATGATAAAAGCAATGATCGCGAGAACTTTCACCAGAGAAAAGAAAAATTCAGATTCGCCAAAGCCTTTTACCGTCAGGGCATTAATCCCGAAAATAATGGCAAGGAAAATGGCGCTCCAGTACACGCCCGGTATATCGGGAAACCAGAATTTCATAATGAACTGAACGGCAACCAGCTCAAAAGCTACGGTAATGGCCCAGTTGTACCAGTAGTTCCAGCCCAGAGCGAAACCAAAACCACCCTCGACATATTTAGTGCCGTAAGTGAAGAATGCACCTGAGGTCGGGTTATGTGTGGCAAGCTCGCCTAGACTGGTCATCAAGAAATAAATCATGATCCCAATCAGTACATATGCAAGTAGTGCACCGCCTGGTCCAGCGTTGGCAATGGTCGCCCCTGAGGCCAGGAATAGACCTGTACCAATTGATCCGCCAATGGCGATCATATTCAGATGACGAGCACCCAGCTTACGCTGCAGCTGCATCGTGTTTTGCGTTTCGCTCATCATGATTCCTTAACATTTTTTTGAGTGCTGGCGAAGAGCACTTTAAAGCCTTGTTGATCCGCTTTCACTGTGCAGCGACCAAAGTTTTGTTCAATCAGGGTCGGATAGTTCAAGAAACGGTTGGCCACGATCCAAAGCTCGCCGCCTGATTTTAAATGACGACGCGAGGTTTTACACAAGGTTTCACTTGCCGTGTAATCGGTCTCGATTCCCATATGAAAAGGCGGATTACTGACAATAGCATGCAGGAACAAGGGTGCATCCTCAATACCAGTAACCGCTTTGATTTCAATCTGTTCAGGAGTGAGCTGGTTTTCTGCAAAGGTCATTTGCGTAGAAGCCAGTGCAAAGGCATCGACATCCATGGCAAAAATCCGGTTTTTCGGATTCAACTTTGCCAGATACGCACTAATTACACCTGCGCCACAACCAAAGTCGGCAATCTTACCTGAAGTAACTTGTGACAAATAAGGTAATAGGGTGGCAGTTCCTACATCCAAACGGTTTTGACTAAAGACGCCTGGAAGTGCACAAATATTCAGGTCGCCATTTGGTGTCGATACGGTATAACGCTGTGCCCAGTCTGCAAGTGCTTTTTTCTCGACCGTATGTTCTAGAACCAATTGCCAAAGCTGGCAATGACGCGCGCTGTCAAGTTTGAGTGTTTTACCAAAAGGCTGCAACTGTTTGGCTGCGCGTTCTATCCCGCCTTTCTTTTCACCGACCAGAAAAACACTGCTACCCGGTTTAAGCTGTGCTGCCACAGTGTGCAGTAAATAATTCAACAGTTCTTTAGACTTGGGTACAAAAATAACGGCCTGATCAAACTCAGCTTCAGGTATCTCTGCACCAAAATGCACATCTGCTTGTTGTGACTGGAAATATTGAAAATCATTAAAATTCCATGTCCAGACAGCCGGATTGATAGAGGCATCGAATTCAGCGAGCAGATCATCTGTTGGTGCATTAATCAGTAAGATGCGACCCGACAAAAAATCATATTGTCTTAATAAAACTTCGCTTTTAGGATCCATAGGTATCTCTCCAATATAAATAACACTGCCTAAGTCTGACCTAGACAGTGTTCTTTGGACATGAAATTACTTCTTTGTTTCAGGAAGTACTACATTCAGAATAAGGGCAGCGATACCACCAGTAGCAACGCCTGAGCTAAAGATATTACGGAATAACTCAGGAAGATGTTCAAGAATTTGTGGAACTTGTGCAACACCTAAACCCAGTGCTAATGAAATCGCAATAATCAGCAGGGCACGACGGTCCAGATGGACACCAGACAGAATGTTAATACCAGAGGCTGCGACTGCACCAAACATCACCATCACTGCACCACCCAGTACCGCTTGCGGAACGGCCTGAATAATACCAGCAACTGCAGGCAACAAACCAAGAATAACCAGCAAAGCAGCAATCCAGATGCCGACATAACGACTCGCTACACCCGTCAACTGAATTACACCATTGTTCTGTGCAAATACTGAACTCGGGAAGGTGTTAAAAATACCGGCAAGGAATGAATTCGCGCCATTCACCAGTACACCGCCTTTAATGCGCTGCATCCATTTTGGACCATCAACTGGCTGGTTGGAAAGCTTTGAAGTCGCAGTGATATCACCAATCGCTTCTAAAGACGTCACCAGGTAAATGAATGCCATCGGAATAAACAGGCTCCAGGAGAAGCTTAAACCGAAATGCATTGGGGTTGGAATCTGTACCAACGGTGCATCTTTTAGACCAGAGAAATCCAGATGCCCCATAAAGCCCGCCAGAACATAACCACAGATCAGGGCGATCAAAATGGCAGAACTTTTTACCCAGGTAATCCGGATACGGTTCAGAATAATAATCAACGCCAAGACGGTACAAGACATGATCAGGTTGTCAGCATTGGCAAAAGTTTTATCGCTCATGGCCTGATAACCACCGCCCATACTGATTAAACCTTCTTTAATTAAGGTCAAACCAATCAGCAGCACGACAATCCCGGTCACCAGCGGTGTAATCAGTTTTTTGATCCAAGGCAGAATTTGTGACACGCCCATTTCAATAAATGCACCTGCAATCACCACACCAAAAATAGAAGCCATTACTGCTTCTACAGGTGTACCTGCAGCCACCATGGCTGAACCAATACCAATAATTGGACCGATAAAGTTAAAGCTGGTTCCTTGGACAATCAGCAGACCGGCACCAAAAGGTCCGACTTTTTTAGACTGTAAAAAAGTTGCGATGCCCGAGATCACCAAGGACATGGACAAAATCATGTTGGTGTCTTCTTTGGAAACACCGAGCGCTAAACAAATCAGCAGGCCAGGGGTCACAATCGGGACAATAATCGCTAATAAATGCTGGAATGCAGCTAAAAAAGCAATCAGTGGTTTTGGTCGATCTTCGAGACCGTATACCAGGTCGAGTTGATCTTTAGAAGGAGGAGATTGATTAAAATCAGACATGTGTCAATGCAAATTAAGGCTGGGTGGCGCTATTCTAATCGAGTTACACGTCTTTACAAAATCAAAAAAGCCCCAACTGGGCAAAAAAAGTTGAGGAGTGTGGTTACAGTGACTATAAAAGTTTTGTATTTTTCTGTATAATTTGCCCTCAAATTACATACGCATTGAATTTACATGTCAGATATTAAAACTCTCCGTAACATCGCCATTATTGCGCACGTCGATCATGGTAAAACCACTCTTGTAGACAAACTTTTGCAACAATCAGGTGCTCTCGGTGATCGCGCGGGTGAGATCGAGCGTGTCATGGATTCTGGCGCTATTGAAAGTGAACGTGGTATTACCATTCTTGCAAAAAACACTGCAATCAAATGGTTAGATGAACGTACCAATACTGAATACCGCATTAACATCGTGGACACCCCGGGACACGCCGACTTCGGTGGTGAAGTTGAACGTGTAATGTCGATGGTTGACTGCGTACTTCTTCTTGTAGACTCACAAGAAGGCCCGATGCCACAAACTCGTTTCGTAACGCAAAAAGCGTTCGCACGTGGTTTGAAACCAATCGTGATTATTAACAAAGTCGACAAGCCAAGCGCGCGTCCAGACTGGGTAATTGACCAAGTATTTGATTTGTTCGATAACTTGGGTGCTTCTGACGAACAGTTAGACTTCCCAGTTGTTTATGCTTCAGGCCTTCGTGGTGTTGCTGGTCCTTCTCCAGAAGAACTTGCTGAAGACATGACTCCGTTGTTCCAAACGATCGTAGACATCGTTGAACCACCAGCAGTTGATGTTGATGGTCCATTCCAAATGCAGGTATCTTCACTTGACTATAACAGCTTCGTAGGCGTTATCGGTATTGGTCGTATCCAGCGCGGTTCAGTGAAATTAAACACACAAGTAACTGTAATCGATAAAGATGGCAAAACACGTAACGGCCGTATCTTAAAAATCATGGGTTATCATGGTCTAGATCGCGTTGACGTTGAAGAAGCTTCTGCAGGCGATATCGTTTGTGTAACGGGTATCGATGCACTCAACATTTCTGACACCATCTGTGATCCGAAAAATGTTGAAGCTTTACCTCCATTGTCTGTAGATGAACCTACAGTATCGATGACATTCCAGGTAAACAACTCACCGTTTGCTGGTAAAGAAGGTAAGTTCGTAACTTCACGTAATATCCGTGAACGTCTAGACCGCGAATTGATTCACAACGTAGCATTACGTGTTGAAGATACTGATAGTCCAGACCGTTTCAAAGTATCTGGTCGTGGTGAACTTCACCTTTCAGTTCTTATTGAAAACATGCGTCGTGAAGGTTTCGAAATGGGCGTATCTCGTCCACAAGTAATCATTAAAGAAATTGATGGTGAAAAACAAGAGCCATACGAAAACGTTACTTTTGACGTTGAAGAACAGCACCAAGGCGCTGTAATGGAACAAATGGGTCATCGTAAAGGCGAAATGACCAATATGGAAGTTGACGGTAAAGGCCGTATCCGTATTGAGGCAACTGTTCCTTCACGCGGTCTGATTGGTTTCCGTTCTGAATTCCTGACCATGACTTCTGGTACAGGGATCATGACGTCTAGCTTCTCGCACTACGGTCCAATGAAGCAAGGTACTGTTGCGAAACGTCAAAACGGTGTACTGATTTCTATGGTTCAAGGTACTTGCCTGGGCTATGCACTGTTCACACTTCAAGACCGTGGTCGTCTATTCGCGAAACCACAGTTAGAAGTTTATGAAGGTATGATCATCGGTATTAACTCTCGTTCAGACGACATGACAGTTAACCCGACTAAAGCAAAACAGTTAACCAACGTACGTGCTTCTGGTACTGATGATGCGTTAACGCTGGTTCCTGCGATTGAATATACACTTGAGCAAGCGCTTGAGTTTATTGAAGATGATGAACTAGTAGAAGTAACACCTAAGTCAATCCGTATCCGTAAGCGTTTCTTGACTGAAAACGAACGTAAACGTAACCGTTCAGGTAAATAATCGCTAGATTATTTCGGGTTTTCAAAAACCGTAATCTTTTCGAAGATTACGGTTTTTTTTATATTTAAGCGATGCTCACATTGCAATTTACTAAAACGCATTAAATTAAGTCAAAATTAAAAGTATTTACTCAGGTATAATTTGACCCAAAACTTGAAAATAAAATATGGGAGCAGTTATGAGTATTATTCAAGAATTTAAAGAGTTTGCGATCAAAGGCAATATGATGGATCTGGCGATTGGTGTCATCATCGGTGGCGCTTTTAGCAAGATCATCGATTCATTGGTGAAAGACATCATTATGCCTTTAATTACCGTGATTACCGGTGGTGGCGTCGATTTTACGCAAAAATTCTTTATCTTAGGAAGAAACCCAGACAATTTACAATCTTTAGATGCCTTGACTAAGGCGGGTGTGAATGTACTGACTTACGGTAACTTTTTAACGATTTTAATTAATTTCTTAATCTTAGCCTGGGTCGTATTTTTATTGGTTAAATTCATGAATCGTTTACGTAAACAAGAAGGCCCAGTCGAGGAAACTCCGACTACCCCAGCCGATATTGAATTACTGCGTGAAATTCGTGATGAATTGAAAAAGCGTCCACCTCAAGTCTAATTTTTCTAATCCCCCTAAATCCCCCTTTTATAAAGGGGGAACTCCTCCCTTTGACAAAGGGAGGTAAGGAGGGATTTATAAATATTAAAAATCCATCCGAAACTTGATTTCGACCAAATGAAAACCAAACTGGCTTTTGACCGGACCATGTAATACACGTTCAGCGGCAGTAAATACCAATTTATCAATCACTGGAACCAGCTGGCCTTTCTTCACTTCACCTAGCTCACCGCCACGTTTGGCAGAATTACAGGTTGAATATTGTTTGGCGATTTTATTGAAGTCGGCGCCACTTAAAATCTTCTTTTTAAGCTGTTCAGCAGTTTCTTTATCTTTAACCAGAATATGACGCACAATGGCTGTTTTCATGACTTTTTCCCTCGTACAGTTGCCACTTTTTTGACAGGGAGCTGGATCTTTTTCAAAGGTTGGCATTCAGGACAAAAAACAGAAGCCCGTTGTCCCAATTTGATATTTTCAAGCGTGGTCTCGCAGTTCACGCACATCTCACCGGCACGGCCATAAGCCAACAGGGTTTGCTGAAAATAGCCATTTTCGCCCATGGCATTGGTGTAGTCTCTTAAGGTTGAACCACCCAGATCAATTGCCTGTTTCAAGATACGCTTGATTTCCAGCACTAGCTTTTCAATCTGCACCAAGCTTAACGTCGAGGCCGGTTGTGCCGGATGAATCCCCAGATTAAACAGACTTTCAGTCGCATAAATATTGCCTACGCCCACCACTATATGGTTATCCATAATTGCAACTTTGGTGCCAACATTTTTATTCTTCAATTTTTCAAATAAATACTTGGCATTAAAGTTCTCGCTTAAAGGTTCTGGCCCCAACGTGTCAATCAATTTGCTTTGTGATTGTGCATCCAGCCAAAGAATGCAGCCAAAACGGCGAGGATCATGATAACGCAGTTCGATATCTTCAAACTGAATGATTAGATGGTCATGTTTGCGTAATTCTTCATTGCTCTCGCATAGACGGAAACTCCCCGACATGCCTAAATGCCAGAGCATGGTGTCGTGTTCAAACTCCGCCAGAATATATTTAGAACGGCGAGTGAGCTTCAGTAATTTTTGCCCCACCAGCTTTTCTATATTCTCCGGAATAGGCCAGCGCAAACTTGACTGACGTACTTCAACACGTTTTACGCGTTGCTCTAATAAAGGCAATAAACTGGTTTTGGTGGTTTCAACTTCTGGTAATTCAGGCATAACACATCAGTGGCGAGGGAGATGCAGCTAATATTGGGTGAATTGGCTGGGATTGCAAGCGTTAATCTGGGTGAAATCGCTGGAAAATGACTGGGTATTTCATATTTATTTAAGCTGTAATTGTTTAAAGAATAAACTGGGTTTCTATGTTTTTATAGCGAATTTTCTTAGAAGTAAATCGAATGGAAATTATCAATACATTATAAGCTGATGAAAAATATATAAATAATTTAAGATTTTTTAAATAAAAATTATATTTTTATGTTTAAGACATAACTAAAAGTTTAATGAGTAATAAAAAAAATGCTGGGAATTTGTATGAAAAGTTATGTAAATTCATGCACCTAATAGCAATTTAAAAACCTTGCTTGTTTTTCTCTCCGAATGTTTAGGTTTTACATGAAATATTTAGGTCTAGCTCTATTGCCTTTAATGGCTGCCATGACAACCGCTCAGGCGGAATCTGCATTTGATCCACAAGGTCAGTATTTACTGGGGGACTGGAATGGTCAACGTACAGAACTGGCCCAACAGGGAATTAAATTTGAAGCCAATCTGTTAACCGATACCGCCTATCTTGCTGATGGTGGTCGTAATGAGGGCGCAGATCCATTAACTTCTGCCCAATTATGGCTGGGTACTCAACTGGATATGGAAAAGCTGGCGGGATGGAATGGTGTCACTGTACGTGCCTTGATGAGTGCACGCCAGGGTCAAAGTACCTCTGTTCGTGACTTGCAGGATCCTAGTACGCCGCAACTGGCCAATGTACAAGGTACTTTTGGGCGTGGTAATCAGGATAGCCGTCTGAGCGAGCTGTCTATTGAAAAGAATTATAAAGACCAAGGACTCAGTATTAAGGCGGGTCGTCTTGGTCTGGGTATGGACTTTAATGTCATGGCTTGTGATTTTGCCAGTACGGCATTTTGTGCTGCACAGATGGGTAAATGGCAGGGCAATATCTGGATGAATACGCCTGTAGCACAATGGGGTGCGCGCGTGAAGCAGCAACTCAATCCTGAACTTGCGGTACAAGTCGGTGTGTATGAGTTTAATCCCGATAATGGTAATGGCGCTAAAGAAGGTCAGGGCTGGAGTCTGGATACCGACCATGCAGATGGTGTGACGATTCCGGCAGAAGTGATCTGGACACCGAAATCATTGGTGAATGGCTTGCCGGGCAGCTACCGGGTTGGCGGGATGTACAATACGGCCGATGATGTTGCCAACCAAAAAGATATTGCCAATCCTACTGATGCCAAAAACCGTACCTTTGCAGGCTGGTTAGCTGTAGAACAGCAGTTAACGTCTATAGGTCAGGGCCGTCAGGGTTTGCATTCATTTGCTAACTTTACCTGGCATGATCGCGATACTAACAAAGTGGATAATTCACAACAAATTGGTGTGAAATATATCGGTCTTTCGGACAGCCAGCCGAATGATATTTTAGGTCTGGCGGTCAATCGTGTGCATGTGAATGATCGCTTTGCTGATTCACGGCCAGCTTTCAATGCTGATGCAGAATACAATATTGAACTGAACTATAGCTATAACACAACAAAGTGGCTGATGCTGCGTCCAAACCTGCAATATGTCATTAATCCAGGTTCAAGCAACAATGTGGATGATGCACTGGTACTCGGTTTGACTACACGAATCATCTTCTAAAGTTTGATCGTTCACGTTATAACTAAACAGGCTCTTGGGAGCCTGTTTTTATTTCTAGAGTGAAACTGTGCAATAAAAAGAGGAAATACAGCGTGGCATTACTATTTCAACCTATTCAATTTGGATCACTGCAACTTCAAAATAAAATCGTAATTGCGCCGATGTGTCAGTACTCTGCAACAGAGCAAGGGGAAATTACCTATTGGCACGAGCAGCAATGGGCCAACTATGCCTTATCGGGTGCAGGTTTATGTATCGTCGAAGCGACTGCGGTACAGCCAGAAGGCCGGATCAGTTATGCCGATCTGGGTTTGTGGAATGACGAACAGGCGAAGCAGATCAAGACCTTACTGGAAAAAGTTAAATCCATTTCCCCGATGCCTTTTGCCATTCAGCTCGCACATGCCGGACGTAAAGCTTCAACAGATAAACCATGGGCAGGTAAAGGTCAGTTTAAGCCGAATGAAGCACATGGCTGGCAAACTGTTTCTGCCAGTGATATTCCTTTTCAGGCCGATGAACATCCACCTAAAGCCTTAAGCCAGTCGGAAATTGAGCAGGTCATTGCTGACTTTGCAAAAAGTGCCAAACGTGCAGTTGAGGCCGGTTTTGACCTGATTGAGCTGCATGCAGCGCATGGTTATTTACTGCATCAGTTCATGTCACCGCTTTCCAATAAACGTGATGATCAGTATGGCGGTTCACTGGAGAACCGGATTCGCCTGACTCTGGAAGTATTACAAGCCATGAAGGCGGCGGTTCCAGAAGGTTATCCGATTGGAGTGCGTATTTCGGCCAGCGACTGGATGGATCAGCCAGATAGCTGGACTATTGATTCTTCAATTGAATTGTCCAAAGCACTGGAAGCTGCGGGTGCTGCCTATATTCATATTTCCAGTGCCGGCTTACATGCCAAACAGAACATCGATGTGAAGCCGAATTATCAGGTGCCTTTTGCAGATGCGATCAAGAAAGTCGTGAGTATTCCCGTGATTGCTGTAGGTTTGATTACTGAAGCTAAGCAGGCAGAAGATATTTTACAAAAGGGTCAAGCTGATGCCATCGCCTTGGCTCGTGCCATTCTTTATGATCCACATTGGCCTTGGCATGCAGCGGCAGCACTTGAGGAAAAAATCAAGATTTCACCGCAATATCTGCGCTGTGCACCGCATGGTTTGAATCACCTGTTTGAGCCTTTTTAACACTGCTTTAGTCTCAGAAATTCTTATAATGGAATATCACTGGCAAGAGGATACTGCATTATGATTTTTGCGGTCATTGTGCCCATATTTTTATTATTGGCACTGGGTTATCTGACTGTAAAGAGTCAAGTGTTAAGCAAAGAGCAGGTGGGGACGGTCGGTGCTTTTGTCATTAAAGTGGCCTTGCCCTTGCTGTTCTTTCAGTCCCTTGCCTCCAAAGACCTGCATGAAATCTGGTATTTTGAATACTTTGCCGTGTATAGCAGTGTGACCTTGCTGCTCTATGGTAGCGGCTTCTGGATTATGCGCCGTCATTTTCAGAATACGCATTCGCAAAGTGCAGTGCTGTCGTTGGGCGCTGCAATGTCAAATACTGGATTGATTGGTACGGCTGTGCTCAGCTTATTGATCGGGCAACAGGCGATGACCTATACCTCTCTGGTGGTCATCATTGAAAGCGTGTTGCTGATTCCGCTGGTGCTGGTCATGGCTGCGCTGGGCACACAACATCAGGCAAATCTTGGCGCCATTTTGAAAAGTGTACTGCTGACCTTGCTGAAGAATCCCTTATTTATGGGGGTCATGCTCGGCATGGCCTGTGCGGTTTTCCAGATTAAAATTCCAGTCTATCTCGATCAGGTCTTCGCCTTGATTGGTCAGACGGCCTCACCATTGGCCTTGTTTGCCATTGGCGGCGGGATCGTAGGAATGAGTCTGAAATATGTCAATCTGCAAAGTTTCTATCTGGTATTTTCCAGCAATATCATGATGCCGTTATTGATGTATCTGGGACTGAGCCAGTTAACTGATTTAAGTCAGGAAATGGTCCATGCTGGTACGCTCATTGCAGCTTTGCCGATGCCGACGATTTTTGGCATGTTGGGACAGGCGTATGGTCTGAATGATCGAACTTTAACGCCATTGTTGATGAGTACCATTGCCGGTTTTATCGTGACCAGTGGCTTAATTGCCTTGTGGTGGGGATAATCTTTTAGAAGATGGATGCTCCACCACAAAAAAAGCCCCAAATTGCATGGGGCTTTTTTATGTTTGAGTTTTATCGGTTCACTTAACTTTTCTTCGCAGGTGCTTTTTTCTGCTCAGCCAGCATTTTATCTACTGCTGCCAAAGACTCTTTGGCCTGTGGAACATTTTGCTGCGCCAGTGCGGCAAAGATTTTCTTCGCTTCTGGCAGATTTTGCGGAACAATACTGCCATTGGCAAACATATTGCCCACTGCCATCAGCGCCGGAATATAACCTTTTTTGGCCAGTTCCTGAATGCTGCTTAGACCTTGCTGAATCGGTTTTTCATCTTTATTTTTGAAACCGCTGCTGATGTCATATAAGGCTTTGGCATGAATGGCCTGCATATTGCCTTTGCTGATCAACGGTTGTAGCTTTTGCAGTCCGGCTTTATTTGACGCTGCCGTATTTTCAGAAAACAGCAGTATGGCCAGATCAATGCTGGCATCATCAAACTTGGCTGCCGAAGCGCGTTCCAGATGCTGTTTGGCTTTGGTCAAATCCTGTTTGAGTCCGAGTGTGCCGGCCGCGTAATTTTTACCCAATACATAATTGGCCACCGGATAGCCTTTGCTGGCAGACTGCTCATAGAGCTGAATGGCTTTTTTCTCGTCCTTGGTTGTACCTTGGCCGGTTTGAGTCAAATAGCCTAAGTTATATAAAGCTTGGGCATTTCCCTGACTGGCCAATTGATTTAAAGCGTCATAGGCACCTTTAAAATTATTGGCTTTGACCATGGCCTCAACTTTTTGGAATTGGGGATCGACTTGATCTTTTACGGTATTTGCCAGAGCGAATTGCCCAGAAAGGGCAAGAACTGTAGCGAGTACTAATTTTTTCATGGTTCCTATAACCTTATTATTGCTGGCACCTTATTCCTTGGTGCGGTTTTAATCATTTTCACTTACATCATAAAAGGATTTTGTGCTTTGTAAATATACAATTTGTCACTAAATACAAATCATCGAAGCACAATACACCGATTAAATCGATGCATGATTCGGACAGATTTCTGATCAATCCTGCAGATATCAAAAGGATTACTTTGCTTCAGCCGACTTCTCTGTTTAAATCTCGGTTTGAATCAGACTCCCAGGATTTCACCATGTTTGTCAAAACCATTAAACGTCACTATGACAGAATCAATGCTGATGAATCGATTGCCGATGAAGACAAGATTGATGCGCTGCTGATGAAACTTGGTGCAGAGTTTTTGATGAGTCAGGAAGACCGGGTATATGTCTTTCAAAAAGGTGAACTCACGGCAAAGTTTGATGCCAAACATGCGCGAGCCTATCATTTCAAAGATTATGTGGTAAAAGACATGAATAAGCTGTTTCATGGTTTTTAAAACAAAAAAGCCAAGAATTTCATCTTGGCTTTTTTTATGTGCTAAGCACTCATTATTGCGGACGCGCCACATCACCACTTAAGGCTTCAGGAAGTTCCAGAACTTCTAGACCTAGCTCGGTCAATGCTTCAGGTTTTGCCACGACTAGCGCTTTATAACCATCCTCAATCGCGATGCTATTGACAATTTCAACATCATTACTCAATTTGGTCGCAACATCAGGCGCGGCACCTGTGCCTTGAACCAGATGTAACCAGTGTTTTGGCTTGGCTTTAAACCATAAACGCGCAATCACTTCCTGACCCAGGTAGCAACCCTTGTCGTAGTGAATGCCTTCGCGTTGATGCAAACGTAATTCTTGTGGTTGAAACAGGGTGGCAGTCGCAGCCTGAATCCAGGCCTGACCTGATTCAATGGCTTGCTGTTCCCACATCGTCACATCGGTTTCAGTCGTCACAAAGTCAGTATGAATCCCATTAATGACTGGATAAACTGGACCGACCAATTCCAGTTTCATTTTTGAGAAGGCACCAAATTTTTTAATATGATTGGCCAGTTCCGTGGACTGATCTTCAGTGCTCACGATTTCAAAGCTTTCCGGACTGATTTTTTTAAGCCATAAGCCAAATTGAATGCGGCCTTTCAGACTGCAGATTGCAGTATAGCGTGTCTGGTTTTCCGCCAAAGTTTCAGTATTCAAAGTCACCTGACCTTGAAGGAATTTTTGTGCATCTACACCATTCAGACTAAACAATGTAAAAGCAGGAGACGCTGCCATAATAAGCCCCGGTTTGAATACTATAAATCAATGCAGTTATTGTGCAGCAAGCATCAAATAGAGGCAAACAAAAAAGCCAACAATCGAAATCATTGGCTTTTAGCGAGCAGGTCTTTAGTGGTGATGGCTAGCCGGTAATGGCGAATCACAAGGGAATTTGCCTCCACAGACCCGTACGGTTTCCATCATGCCCTGATCTTCATGGTCGAGGATATGGCAGTGCTGTACGAAGTCACCTTCAAATTTCTTGTAATGGCTGCGCACAATATAGGTATAGTTTTGTTTTACAAAAAGCGTGTCCTTAAATTGTCCTTTCATGCCACGGTATTGCACATCATCCAGAACTGGATTCACCGGATCTTCTGGGGCTACTGACTCACTGACATCTTTACCTTGAGGATTCAAAATTTTAACAATCTGGAACGGGTTAACATGAATATGGAACGGATGACCACCAAAACCAGCGCTGGTCAGTTCCCATTCATCAGTCTGTCCAACTTGTAACTGACGGACATATTCGCCATCTACTGAACCATCTCCATCAAAGAAATCTCCAAAACTCAGTGTATCTCCATCTTTTTTATGCCGGAAGCCAAATTTGAATATGCCAGTTCTAGGGTCGGGGCCGAGCGAAAAAGCACTATATTGTTTTGGTCGGGCAGCAACTACTTTATCAATTTCCGGTGTCATCAGTGATGGATGATCACTAAACGCAGAAAGATTAAGCTGAGATAACTGGGTCTGAATGTCTTTGCTTAAACCAATTTTTTGTGCCCGATCTTTCAGGAACTGGGCAGCAGTCTGAGGCTTGGTCTTGGCTGCTTTTACATTGACCCATCCCAGCAGTTGGGCATTGAACCGATGATTTGGAGCAATTTGAGGACCTATATTCGGTAATGGCGCGTTAATTTCATCATCGATATTCAATTTGGTGTCAAAAATGCAGTATCTATTGGTGGTCGGAAAAGCAACCATTGCATCATGACGATAGCCTGGATGGAACACGGACAGGGTTCTGGTCTGTACATGATTCATGGTTAAGCCATCTTGCGCGATGGTATGCACATTCAGGCTATTCAGCTTGTCAAATTCAGCTTTCTTGTCTGCCTCCTGATAGGCTGAACAGGCTTTAATAGTTTGTTCTGCGCTAAACTTACTGGAGTTAGGAATTTCCTTAATGATTAAACCAATGGTATCGCGTACACCGCCATGAATCATGCGCCAGCGGTTAAATTGATTCTGTTCTGCTTTGATTTCACCTAAAATTTTACCATTGATAGAGGTGTAGTAGTTATTGTCGCCCCAAGAGGAAAATGCAGCGAGGTCATTATAATTTTCCAGCATGCCTATGCCTAAGCCTTCACAGTTATTGGGAACAGCGAATGTGACATTAGGATCGGGATTGCTACAGCGATATTGGATTTGCTGGAACAACAGAATGTTTTCGTTGGGGTAACTGTTTTTTTCTTTCCATAAAATATCCATATCTCCAGTTGAGGTGACTTTGCCATTTTTGACTTTTGGTGTTCTTGAACCTTCAACAATCAATGGGCCGGCCATGCCATTTGACACCTGAAGAGCAGTTGAGCCATGCAGATGGGCGTGGTACCAGTAAGTCCCTGCGGGATGATTCGGTTCCATTTTGAACTGATAATCAAATTTTTCCTGAGGTTTGAATTTCAAAAAGACATTATCGCTATTGCCTTGAGGACTGACCCAGAAGCCATGGGTATGTAGGTTGGTGGTATTAAAGCAATGTGGTTCATTTACATTCTCAACATGCGTTGGACAAGTTGTTTCTGACTCGGGTGGAAGCTGGTTATTCAGGTTAAGTGCCATGGTTTCACCCTGTTTGACCCGAATCTGTGGCCCGACCAATTGATCCTCAACATATTCACCAGTTTTTTTCTTATCAAATAAACCGGGTTTGGTTAAATAGCCTCTCAGCAGCACCTGATCCCATGAGCCGTTTCTGGGGTTATAGAGCTTGCTGGTTTTATAAGCCACGATCAGCTCATATTTGCCCTTGGCACTTTTTGGTAACAGGGGTGGGTTGCTAATCAAGCTGTCTGATGTTGTCGGAACGGGATGTGAGGGTTTGGGTGGAGGTATGGGGTGTGAGGGATGAGAAGGTTGGGACGGGTTAGATGGATTGGACGGTGGTGATGGATTTTTTGTTCCATCCCAACCGCGAGCTAAGAACGTCAAAATGGCGGCTATAGCTCCGAATATTGCGATTTTCAACATTTCAGTTCTGCCTGTTATGGTTATTGTTTTAATGTGAGGATTGCGAAGAATGTGACATGCGTCACACTGAGCTTCTGATAGTTTTAAAAAATCTGCTATCCCAAATTAGGGGATTGAAATTTTGCTAAATGCGGCGGCAGGACAGGCCTAGGAAAACCAGAGAGACTATATTTTTTTATCTTTGGGAAAATGCAAATAAAATTAATTATTTATTAATGATATTAGTGGTTTATATTAATAATAAAATAAAAATTTAGAGAAATATTTTTCAACATAAGACTAAAGAATAAGGCGAATTATTCAGATTTTTTTAGCAAAAGACCGCTTTAAAGCAAAAATTCTAAAGGCCAGATAACAAATTTATTAAAATAGACCGATTTCTATAATTAAACTATTGAAAATTATAAGATTTGGGAAATGGACTTTCGGCAGCGTACAATGCCTTGATTAAAAACAAGTCATCAATAAATTTTGATGTGCAAAAAAGAGTAATAAACGAGGGCAGGCAAGCTATGAACAACAACTACCGTAAACCGCTGCAATCCACCCAGCTGGAATATTATGACGTGCGTCAGGCCGTAGAAGATATTCAGCCAGGCGCATATGCCAAACTTCCTTATACCTCCAAAGTGCTTGCTGAGCAGCTGGTTCGTCGTTGTGATCCTGCCATTTTAGAACAGTCTTTGCGACAGCTGATTGAGCGTAAACAGGAACATGATTTTCCATGGTATCCGGCACGTGTGGTCTGTCACGACATCTTGGGACAAACGGCTTTGGTCGATCTTGCCGGCTTACGTGATGCAATTGCAGAACAGGGCGGTGACCCGGCTAAAGTCAATCCAGTGGTACCGACCCAGCTGATTGTCGATCATTCATTGGCAGTGGAATTTGGTGGTTTTGATCCGGATGCTTTTGAGAAAAACCGTGCCATTGAAGACCGTCGTAATGAAGACCGTTTTCATTTTATTGAATGGACCAAAACCGCGTTTGAAAATGTCGATGTGATTCCTGCCGGTAATGGCATCATGCACCAGATCAACCTGGAGAAAATGTCTCCGGTAATTCAAAACCGTGATGGCCTGGCATTCCCAGATACCTGTGTCGGTACAGATTCACATACCCCACATACTGATGCGCTTGGCGTGATCTCGATTGGTGTTGGTGGACTCGAAGCCGAAAACGTGATGCTGGGGCGTGCGTCTTGGATGCGTCTGCCAGATATTATTGGGGTGGAGTTTGTTGGTCAGCGTCAGCCGGGCATTACCGCAACCGATATTGTGCTCGCACTGACAGAATTCCTGCGTAAAGAACGTGTGGTCGGGGCATACTTAGAATTCTTCGGTGAAGGTGCAGACAGCATGTCAGTGGGTGATCGTGCCACGATTTCCAACATGACCCCTGAATATGGCGCAACGGCTGCGATGTTCTATATCGATCAGAACACGATTGATTATCTGACCTTGACCGGCCGTGAGCCTGAGCAAGTCAAACTGGTTGAAACTTATGCCAAAGAGATTGGTCTGTGGGCATCGGATATGACTCAGGCAGAATATCCACGTGTATTGCGTTTTGATCTTTCAACAGTAACCCGTAACATTGCTGGCCCATCCAATCCACATGCTCGTGTATCGACATCTGACTTAAAAGAAAAAGGCATTGCAGGCAATCTAGATGCTGCACGTGCGCAAGAAGCTGAAGGCTTAATGCCAGATGGCGCGGTGATTATCGCGGCGATTACGTCTTGTACCAATACCTCAAACCCGCGAAATACCGTGGCGGCAGGTTTGCTGGCGCGTAAGGCCAATGAACTCGGTTTAGTCCGTAAGCCTTGGGTGAAATCTTCTTTTGCACCGGGTTCTAAAGCGGCTGCTTTGTATTTGGAAGAAGCAGGCGTACTTAAAGATTTAGAAAAACTGGGCTTTGGTATCGTGGCCTATGCATGCACGACCTGTAACGGCATGTCGGGCGCATTAGATCCAAAGATTCAGCAGGAAATTATCGACCGTGATCTGTATGCAACAGCGGTGCTTTCGGGCAACCGTAACTTCGATGGGCGTATTCATCCATATGCGAAGCAGGCATTCTTGGCTTCACCGCCTTTAGTGGTGGCGTATGCAATTGCCGGTACGATTCGTTTTGACATCGAAAAAGATGCTTTAGGTACAGACAAAGACGGCAATCCGATTTATCTAAAAGATATCTGGCCATCGGATGAAGAAATTGATGCGCTGGTGAAAGTTGCTGTAAAACCAGAACAATTCAAAAAAATCTATATTCCGATGTTCGACTTGGGTGTGAATGAAAAAGCAACAAGTCCGTTGTATGACTGGCGTCCGCAAAGTACGTATATTCGCCGTCCGCCGTATTGGGAAGGGGCTTTGGCTGCACCGCGTACCTTGTCAAATATGCGTCCGCTGGCGATCTTGGGCGATAACATCACCACTGATCATTTATCACCATCGAATGCCATTGTGCTCGACAGTGCTTCAGGTGAATACCTGAAAAAAATGGGTGTGCCTGAGGAAGACTTTAACTCTTATGCAACGCATCGCGGTGATCACCTCACGACGCAACGTGCGACTTTTGCCAACCCGAAACTGTTTAATGAAATGGTGGTGCGTTCTGACGGCACGATCAAACAGGGTTCGAAAGCGCGTGTGGAGCCGGAAGGCGAAGTGATGCGGATGTGGGAAGCGATTGAAATCTACATGAACCGTAAACAGCCGTTGATCATTATTGCCGGTAAGGATTACGGTCAGGGTTCGAGTCGTGACTGGGCGGCGAAAGGTGTTCGTCTGGCAGGTGTTGAAGCGATTGTGGCAGAAGGTTTTGAGCGTATTCACCGTACCAATCTGGTCGGTATGGGGGTGTTGCCGCTTGAGTTTAAACCGGGTACAGATCGTAAGACTTTAGGTCTTGATGGTACTGAGCTGTATAGCGTGATTGGTAATATCGCGCCACGTTCGACTTTAACTTTAGTGATTGAGCGTTCAACCGATGATGGTAAGAACCAGATTATTGAAGTGCCTGTGACTTGCCGTTTAGATACTGAAGAAGAAGTGCATGTGTATGAAGCGGGTGGTGTATTGCAACGCTTTGCACAGGACTTTTTGGAAGGGAATGTGGCTTAATCTTTTTGTAAATCACCCCTAGCCCCTCTTTGAAAAAGAGGGGAACTCCCTCCTTTTTTAAAGGTGAGAAGTATTGCTTCGCAAGGGTAGATTAAAGTTGTTGATATTATTTAAAAAAGACCCTACTTTAAAGTGGGGTTTTTAAATTAGTTTGAGTAAAACAATGAATGATGTGATTACAAAAAAAGATAGAGAATTTATTCTTAAAGTGAGTGAAGAGTTTTTTGAAAAGGAGGACATTGTTAGAAAATTAAATGATTTCTATGAGTTTCAAGTCAAAGGTTGGGAAATTTGGCTTCAGGTAGAATATTATTTGTTTTTAACAAATCATGCAAAAGTAAAAAAAGTGGATAGAGAAATTCGTTACCCATTAGATGGTAGAAAAAGTAAAATAAAAAGATCAGCAGTATTAGATTTTATGATTCATCAAAAACAAAAAACCTCCTCTATACCATTAGAAATTAAACAAGATATTAGCCCTACTTCTTGTCTCAGATATATGGTAAATGATGTGAAAAAATTTAAAAATATTAAGTATTCAGGAATAGATACCTCACGTTCTTTATGGTGTTTGGGAATACATTTGGGGCCAATTAATGAAGCAAAAATCGAAAATTGTGCATATGAAGTAACTACTCAGCCTATAAAGAATACTGAATACTTTTTTACTTTAATTTAAAAAAATATTAGCCTTTAATATTTTTAATTTAGCATTGCGTATAGAATTCTTTAAAAGGTTGTACTACCTAAATTAAAAAATTAAGTTAAAGTTTTTGATATTTTTTAAAAGACTCTATAGACCTCTTTCATAAATCATTTTTTACTCAGCTCCAAGTTATAAATTCCAGCAATTAGATTGAATCTCAAACCGAGTCTTTTAGCTCTATTGCGATAACGTTCCGCAAGGATCTTGAAAGTTTTTAGACTGCCAAATACATGCTCAATTGCTATTCTTCTTTTATTGATTTCCTGATTATAGATTTTTAGTTCAGGATCCAATTTACAGCGTCTTTTGGCTTTTAAGGGCAACAGGCTATTGGGATACAAAGTATAAATCCCCTGATAACCTTTATCCGCAAGAACAAAGGCTCCTGAAGGAATCTGGTTTAAATTGCGTTTGAACAACTCGAAATCATGCACTGCACCGCGACTGCTACATAAACTCAGAATTTGCTGAGTCTTGTAGTGAATCATGGCCTGTACTTTAAAGGTATGGGTCTTTTTCTTGCCGCTATAGCTTTTCTTCTGTTTTTTTGGGCCTTTGTATTGGAATTTCCGTGGCATCCACGATCACAACATTCCAGTCAATGCCTTCGCCCTCGGGTAAATCTTTGGGTAAATTAAAAAGATTGGACCGAATCAGGCAGTCTTCAACATGACGGACAATTCTTGAGGCTGTGGGCTCTGAAACCCCGTAACTCGTTGCAACGTGAAATAAGGTTCGGTATTCCCGCCAATAGCTCAGACAGAGCAGAACCTGGTCTTCCAGGCTTAACTTGGGCGGTCTGCCTTTGACAGGAACATGTTTCTTCAATTGCTCAACCATCAAATAGAAAGTTGACCATGAGATGCCCGTGTATCGCTTGAACTGAGGATCAGAAAGCTTGTTTGAATCGATGTATTTCATCCGCAGATTATGCACGAATGCCAAGAAATTTGGAGTGCAAATATTAACCAAAAAGAAGATCATTTTTTGATTTATGAAAGAGATCT
>SPVA01000065.1 GCA_013530545.1 Acinetobacter lwoffii | reverse complement strand
TTTAGAATACTAAGTGAACGCTATCGAAATAGACGGAAAAGATTCGGTTTACGCATTAACTTAATCGCTGCACTGGTAAACCGGATGAACTTGCAATAACGACTTTCGCAAGAGATCTACTGCTTATATTATTTAATATGACGGATTTAAAAAAATCAAATGGATCAATACGTAATATGTTGAGGCTATTTGTTCCTGCATTTATGTCTGTGATAATTGAGTTAATATAAACATTTAAAAAATTATTAATTTACTAGCTTCTTTTAATATAAGGCCAGTATTAGAGTCTTTTCATGCTTTTTACAGGATAAATTCCGGGAAATTTCAAAAATGGAATAAATCCTCTCTCCAAGTAACATCTCAACTTAATATCTAAATACTTGTTCAAACATAGGGACTAAAAATTTATTGCCATATTCACTCAAATGGTCATCATCATAATACAAAGGACGAGCATTTTTTGAACCATAACAATATTCTGTATCACATAAATAAGGCAGAGGATTCAAGATTTTCACTCCACAGCGCTGAGCTGCTTCATCCTGAGCATCCCAAACAATTTTATGCCGTTTATGATATTCAGAAAGTGAAAGCTTCATATCTTCCACAGCACCATGTATAACCAGCTTATGCGACATGGTCTTGGGAATATCTATTCCGAACTCTGGTATTGGTCGCATTAAATAAACCGGTCGGTCTTTTGCCAAACGACATGCTGTATCAACTAAAACTTGGGAAAATTCCTTTATAAACTGCCTATCCTCATTATAAAGATATTTTTTACTGAAGTAGACTGGTGCTAGTTTAGACCGTTCCGATTGGTCAGGCTCATTCACACCTTTTACATACTCTGAAGTACGACTGACCAAAACTAGCGGAATATTAGGATATTTTTTTAATTCTTCATTTGCCCATTGATTTAGAAGATCACATGAATCCGCACTGTACTCTTTATGATCTATATATCGAATGCCATCCAGTGTAGGACAGCTATCCATAAACCAGGAAATCACACCTGAGTTAAAGTGAGAGGCTGCTGTACCCAAAGAACTTGCTATTGCTGATGCATGACTATCCCCCATTAAAATTGCTAAAATTTTTTCTTTTCCGTACACACAACTCGGCGACCCTATTTTGTCATGAGAGGCATTACACTCTTCACGCCTAGGATCTATATCCCATGTTTCTGCAGCAGCAATCTCTACAATTTTAGGTAATCGAATTTCTTCAAATGGAAGTAGTTTGGCACTGATCGCGATTGCAGATAAACTCGCAAGCAAACCAAAACTAAAGATGACTAGAGCTTGTCTGGAAAGACGAAATTTCGTTAAAAATTGGCGTGAGGGTATTTCAACCAGTAAATAGGAAAGATGCCCCAGTATCAGACTAAGCACCAAACCAAATAGTATCCAGTTTAAATCATCTTGCACACTACCAAAATACAAGCCAACCACAACCGGCCAATGCCACAAGTAAATCGAATATGAACGATCTCCCAACCATTGTGCAACAGGGTGCGTGGTTAACATGGAGTCTTCCTGTTGTGACAATATAACCAGTACTGTACCCAGTACTGGTAACGCCGCCCAAGCAGAAGGCCAAACTAACCCCTTATGAATGATCAACATGGCCAATAACAATAAAAAACATCCCGCTACAAAGTACACCTTGGCAAATCTTTGTAATTGTGGAAATTCTTTCGCAGCTAAATAAACCAACCCACCAGCAACGAACTCCCAGCCTCGAACAGGCACTACGGGTTTCGAATGAGATATCGCGATGCTTAAAAGGAGAGATCCCAGAAATGCAAAACATAATCCGTATAATAAGGTACGGCGTTCCGATTTAATTTTTGTCAGTAGTAACAAGTAAATAGGTAATAATAGATAAAATTGAAACTCAATACCCAATGTCCATGTATGTAATAACCACTTTTCATGAGCAGTGCCATCAAAGTAATTAGAAGTACGCCAGTAATAAAGATTAGAGTTAAAAGACAGAGCACTACTCGATTGCGTACCCAAAAACATATAGTCAGGTAAGGGTAACCAAAACCACCCTAAAACCAGCAAAATAATAATAAGTATCATCAGGGCAGGAAAAATCCGTCTTATCCGTGCCATATAAAAATCAAATAATTTGAAGCTGTTTTTTTCAAGACTGCTGCAAATGATTGCTGTCATCAGGAATCCTGAAATGACAAAAAATATATCTACACCCAAAAAGCCTGCATTAAACCCTGGAACTTTGAAGTGAAAAAACAAGACCATTAATACCGCATAGGCACGCAGTCCATTGATATCTAATCGAAAACCAATATTTGAATTTGGCGGTGTCATCATGTCAACCTGCTCAAAATATTTTTTTAATGTTGGGTTTATAAGTTTATTTTTTGATGCATGATGAAGAAAACTTTGCATTAAATCAGAATGCAGTTAAAAAATTAGACAATACTAGAAGGTTTATAATATCTCTTAACTTTTTAATTATATTCGGTTATTTTTCTTCTTTTTAAAAATTGATTGATATTTACTCAACCTTCTTATCTTCAAACTTGTCTTGTTTGAAGTCAATAGGCTAGACACATAACTCTATAAAAATATTTGTAGGCATCATTCAAAATACTTTTAAGACTAACATCATCACTTATCTAGCTAATTTAGGCTTTTTCGTCGTGCTATAAAGGGTATAACTATCTGATATATCAACTTTCAGTTATAGTCCTCATTACTTTAAATAATTGTTTTGGAAATCAAGCTTCTGATCCCCATCAGCATTTCTCCAAGTCCTGAAAAAATATTAACAGCCCCGCTATACTATTTTTATGTGCGTTTTCCCAGTTCTAAAATGATCACTTCAGCATTTATTTTCTCTGTAATTCATTAACCCCAAATACCATGATTATCATTGGTTGATTATTCATTAATGCATTAAGTCGCTTAAAGAAACCTGCTCTCAACATAGCCACACACCCTAAAATTTTATACAATAGTGCATCCTTTTCCATGGTGCTGCTTTATGACTGCTTGGACTGCTCATGTCACTGTCGCAACTGTCGTTGAAAAAGACGGAAAATTCCTGTTTGTAGAAGAACATACAGAAGGTGTGACACACACGGTATTTAATCAGCCAGCAGGTCATGTTGAATGCGGTGAAACTATTATCGAAGCCGCAATTCGTGAAACCATGGAAGAGACCGGACATACGGTTGAAGTAACTCATCTTTTAGGGATATATACTTATACCCCACCGATGTTCCCGGATCGTACATATTTTCGTTTCTGCTTTTTAGCCAAATCCATTGACTATGACCCAAATGCCACTTTAGATACAGATATTGTCGGCGCAGTCTGGATGACGCTCGATGAACTGATTGAATCTGCTCGCGCGCGTAGTCCATTGGTGATTAAAGCCGTGCAAGATGCGCTTTCAGGTCAAAAATATCCTTTATCGCTCATTTACGAGCACCAGAATTCTCCCTTAATTTCAAATTTGGATGCCTAATCCTATGCAACAACGTGTCATCGTCGGTATGTCAGGTGGGGTAGATTCATCTGTTTCTGCTGCCCTTTTACTTCAACAAGGTTATCAGGTTGAAGGTCTTTTCATGAAAAACTGGGAAGAAGATGACGGCACAGAATATTGCACGGCGATGGATGACCTTGCTGATGCTCAGGCCGTTTGCGACAAAATCGGGATTAAACTGCATACCGCAAATTTTGCCATGGAATATTGGGATCGCGTATTCGAACATTTCCTGGCGGAATATGCAGCTGGCCGTACGCCAAACCCAGACATTTTATGTAATAAAGAAATTAAATTTCGTGCCTTTCTCGATCACGCAGTAAATCTGGGTGCAGATTTTATTGCGACGGGTCATTATTGCCGTCGTGGTGAAACCATGACCAACTCACGTGGTGAAGAATATGCACCTTTATTGCGTGGTGTGGACAACAACAAAGACCAGACTTACTTTCTGCATGCTGTTCATGGTCGTGAAATTAATAAGACCCTGTTCCCTGTCGGTGAAATTGAAAAGCCACAAGTCCGTAAAATTGCAGAAGAATTAGATCTGGTTACTGCCAAGAAAAAAGACTCGACTGGCATCTGTTTTATTGGTGAACGTCGTTTTAATGACTTCTTAAAGCAATATTTACCCGCTCAACCCGGAAAAATCGTGCTGGAAGACGGTAAAGAGGTTGGTGATCATCACGGCTTAATGTACTATACGCTCGGTCAACGCGGTGGTATTGGTATTGGCGGTATGAAAGGCGTTGCTGAAGGTGCCTGGTTCGTATTGCATAAAGATATCGAAGGTAATCGCCTGGTGGTCGGCCAAGGCCATGAACACCCACTCATGCAAAGTACTACACTTTGGAGTGAGGCGATTGACTGGGTCGCAGGTGAGCAGGATATTCCTGAAACAGGTTTCCGTTGCACAGCAAAAACCCGTTACCGTCAGACTGATCAAGCATGTACTGTGTATCAAGATTCAGAATCACTGAATGGTGTTCGTGTTGAGTTTGATGAACCTCAACGTGCAGTGACCCCGGGTCAAAGCGTGGTGTTCTATTCAGGTGAAGTTTGTTTAGGGGGTGGTGTGATTCATCATACCAATGCACCTAAACCTGATTTTATAAAAGGATGAATTCGGCATGACGGAGTTACCATTTCAACCGGCCACAACGTTGAATACTCGTCAAAATCGTGCTTTGGCATTAGCGGGTGTGTTTCAGGCCACCCAGCTGACCCATATGACCGCATTGACGGGTCAGCAAAGCATTGGTGAAAGTGGTAACTTTTATTTTGAACAGTTGATTAGAGCCAGTCTTAATATCCGTCCCGGCAGCAATCAGAATGCCCAGACGCTCGACTTTTTTAATCAACTGGCCGATATTTCCTTAGGTTTAAAAACATTAGAAAGCAGCATTATTCAACCCTTCAATACTTCTCCAAAATCCAGAATTCCAAAACTTTCCAGCACTAAACTTCCCATGAGCTATGCGATGGCACTTCTTCAGTTAGAAAAGAAGGTCTATAGCAATCCCAAATTTGTTGAAATTATTGAACAGTCCCAACAGAAAATTCTCAGACAGCTCTCCTTCTTCGATAATAATTACCTGCACCCCAGCATCATTGCCAATCTCGCTCAAACCTATGTCGATACTGCCGGACAGATTAATCCGCGCATTATGGTGCGTGGTAATGCCGAAGCCTTTAAAGATGCCGGACACACCAACCGGATCCGCGCTTCTTTATTTACCGGTTTGCAAATGGCGCATCTGTGGCGTCAGCTCGGTGGCAGCTCTTGGGGCATGGTATTTGGCAAACGCAAGTTGCTACAAGATATTCAGAATCTAGCGCGTTTACAGTTTCAGGTGGTTTAACTGATGCTGCACGTGTTTCGTTTTACGTTTAATTCCAAAATCTAAGGAATCGATATGAACGCTTTAACTGCACTTTCTCCATTAGATGGACGTTACGCGAGCAAATGTGATGCTCTACGTCCCTTTCTTTCTGAGTTTGGTTTAATCCATGCTCGTGTGACTGTTGAAGTGCGTTGGTTACAAGCGCTTGCAAACCACCCGGAAATTACTGAAGTACCGGCGTTTTCAGGCGAAACTAATGCAGCGCTTGATGCGATTGTGAGCGATTTTTCTGAAAATGATGCTAATCGCATCAAAGAGATCGAACGCACCACCAACCACGACGTTAAAGCGGTTGAATATTTCCTGAAAGAAAAAATCGCCAATATCGATGAACTTAAAAATGCCGGTGAATTTATTCACTTTGCATGTACATCTGAAGATATTAACAACCTGTCGCATGCCTTGATGCTGAAAAGCGGTCGTGATGTACTGGTTGCATCTATGCAGCAAATCATTGATTCAATCGTTGCGCTTTCTGAGAAGCATGCAGACCAGCCAATGTTGTCTCGTACTCATGGCCAAACTGCAAGCCCGACGACTTTGGGTAAAGAAATGGCGAACGTGGCTTACCGCCTTGCACGTCAAATCAAACAGTTCAAAAATGTTGAGCTACTGGGCAAAATCAATGGTGCAGTAGGTAACTACAATGCGCACTACTCTGCTTACCCAGACATCAACTGGCCTGCGCATTCACAAGCATTTGTAGAGTCTTTGGGTCTAGATTTTAACCCGTACACTACTCAGATCGAGCCACACGATTACATGGCAGAACTGTTTGATGCGCTGCGTCGTTTCAACACTATTCTGATCGATTTTAACCGTGACGTTTGGGGCTATATCTCTCTTGGTTTCTTCAAGCAAAAACTGAAAGAAGGTGAAGTCGGTTCTTCAACCATGCCGCATAAAGTTAACCCGATCGACTTCGAAAACTCTGAAGGTAACTTGGGTATTGCAAACGCGGTACTTGCCCACTTAGGTGAAAAATTGCCAATTTCTCGCTGGCAGCGTGACCTTACTGACTCGACTGTACTTCGCAACATGGGTGTTGGTTTTGCGCAAAGCTTAATTGCTTTTGAAGCTTGCTCTAAAGGTGTTGGCAAACTTGAGTTGAACGCTGCGCGTATCAATGAAGACTTGGACAATGCGCAAGAAGTATTGGCTGAACCAATTCAAACTGTAATGCGTCGTTACAACGTTGAAAAACCATACGAAAAACTAAAAGCCCTGACTCGTGGTCAAGCCATGACTCGCGACATGATGGTTGATTTCGTAAACGGTAACGAGTTAGAAGCTGTTCCTGCTGCTGACCGTGCGCGTTTAGCAGAAATGACCCCTGCATCTTATACAGGTAATGCAGCTGAACAGGCCAAACAAGTGGCTGAGCTGATTGCTAAAATCTAATTTGCAATAAGACGAAAAGGCGAAGCTCAGGCTTCGCCTTTTTATTTATAATGTGTTTTATTCTAAAAAAGATATTTCATAATAACGACATGATTGAGCATCGACTTTCTGCCAAACATTACGCGAGCCTGGGTATTTTAATTCTGGCGATTTTGCTTGCCAGTATTCGTCCTTTAGAACTGGAAGCTTATCTCTTGCATCAGGCAGGCACAGTTTTCATGATCATCATGCTGCTCATCTGCCTGTATAAAATCGGGCTGAATTTTTTAAGTTTTAATTTATATATTCTTTTTCTGATTGTTCATGTGATTGCTGCGCATTATCTGTATTCTTATGTGCCTTATAACCAATGGATCGAACAGATTTTTGGCTTTAATCTGAATGAAGCGATGCACTGGTCACGCAATATGTTTGACCGTTTTGTCCATCTGGCCTACGGATTATTACTTTATCCAATTTTCTATCGCCTGTTTCAGGTCTGGTTGCCGCAGCAAAGACCTGTGGTCATTTTCCTGCTGGTGATTCAGTTTGTGGTGGCCAGTAGCATGCTCTATGAATGGCTGGAATGGCTGATTGCCATTGGTTTATCTCCTGAGGAAGCTGAAAACTATAATGGACAACAAGGTGATATGTGGGATGCGCACAAAGACATCTTGCTTGCTACGATTGGCGCGGCGATAACAGGCGGTCTGCAGTTGATACCGAAAAATCAAAAAAACTCACCGAAGTGAGCTTTTAAAATCAGAAACTAATAGCTGAATTAAAGTTTTGGATCACGCATTTAATTACATTCATTTTTTTCAATTATGAATGCGGGCAATATCGCATCCAATCATCTTTCATTTTTTGCAGTTCATTACCCGTCAACATCTCACTGTAATAAATGAAATAGGTTGTATCAGGATATTCAATCTCATGACGGAACATCATGCCACGTAGTGATACAGATAACTCCTCAGGAAAATCATCCTCTAAATAAAGTTCTTCAAATTCATAATTAAAGTAACAATTTTGCGTTGCAAGATATGCTTCAGCTATAGCCATGTTTCTGCTCTAACAATAAAATATGCTTTATTTTATCTGATTAGTTTCAGTGATGGTTTACATTTCATTCGGTTCAACCCATTGAATAAACTTAGATTCTGACAAATGTGGATATTTGAATTTATCTAGATATTCAAAGCAGGCCTTTTGGCCTTGAGGAATTTTATCCAGATGCTTATCGAAGAATAAATGCCGACTATATTGAGCGCCATCAAAGCGAATACTCACACGTTCAAATTCGTTACCACCTCGAACTTTATGCATCTGATAAAACTGCACAACACCACATTCCTTCGATGGAATAACAGGTGGATCATTGGGCTTTAGAAAGCTATACAGCAGAAAGATACAAACGCCGGGTAGAAAACTCAGCCAAAACAAAACCTTCTTAGAATCATCCTGAGTTAATTTTGCTTCAGAATAAAGCATACATAACATCGGAATAAATACGATACTAAAAAACCCAAGCAACAAAATAAACGTGAGCATATGAGCCTAGACTCAATCAAAGTGCTTCACTTATATCATAATAGTATGATTTCAAAAAAAAAGCCCACCGCAGTGAGCTTTAAAATTCATTCAAGATCAACTGAATTAAAGTTTTGGATCACGCATTTGCACCAAATTTGCATTGGCTTTACTTAAGCTTTCCATAACTTTATTCATGACAGTAGGTACCAGTGAATCAGCAATTTGTGCGGCTTGCAGACCCAGCTTTTCGCCCAAAGTTGGTTTCTTGCGGGTCTGGATGGAATAGATATCATGTTGGGGCAACAAGTTGAGCAGATATTCGTCTGAGGTTTGCAGTTTATCCACCAGATTTAGATCCAGCGCATCCCGGCCATACCAATGCTCACCAGTGGCCACTTTTTCAATATTCAGCTGCGGGCGATACTTCTCAACAAAATGTTTGAATAAAGCATGGGTTTGCTGTAATTCTTCTTCAAACTTGGCCTTGCCCTCTTCAGTATTTTCACCAAACATGGTCACGGTACGTTTGTACTGTCCTGCGGTATAGAGTTCAAAGTCGATTTTATTGTCTTTCAGCAGACGGTTAAAGTTGGGGACTTGAGCAACTACACCAATTGAACCGACAATCGCGAATGGTGCAGAAATAATCTCATTGGCGATACACGCCATCATATAACCGCCACTGGCCGCCACTTTATCGACACAGATGGTCAAATGAAAACCTGCCTCACGTAAACGTACCAGTTGAGCTGCTGCAAGTCCATAACCATGTACCATGCCACCCGGACTTTCCAGACGCACCACCACACGGTCACGACCTGCTTTGGCAGTGGCCAGAATCAGGGTGATTTCTTCACGTAAGCCTTCTACCGCAGAAGCCGCCATATCACCTTTAAAATCGAGTACATAGATTTTTTGATTGGTTTTCTTACGCGCACGCGCTTCTTTTGACAGTTGTTGCGATAACTGTAAAAGTTCCAGTTTAGAGCCAGTAGTTTGCGCTATCTTTTTTCGTTGTTCATTGATACGCGCATTGAGATGACTAATACGGATTTCAGCGGACAGTTTCGGAGTATGAAATAACATAAAAAATCTATTCTCTATTTAATTCGGATTTATTCCTTTAGATTAGGTCAATTTCGGTTTTTTTCAACTTTATTTCGAGAATTATTACGATTATCACCATCTATTTCACCTATAAAAAAAGAGCCTTGCGGCTCTTATTCTAGATATCGGATTAACCGAAACGCCCGGTAATATAGGCTTCAGTCAACTGATGATCCGGCTGGGTAAAGACTTTTTCGGTCGAGTTGACTTCAATCAGATCACCCAAATGGAAATAAGCAGTACGATCTGATACACGTGCTGCCTGTTGCATGGAGTGCGTTACAATCGCGATGGTATATTGCGTAGATAGCTCAGAAATCAGCTCTTCCACTTTGGCCGTTGCAATGGGATCCAGTGCCGAACACGGTTCATCCATCAAAATGACTTCCGGACTGACTGCAATGGTACGCGCGATACACAGACGTTGCTGCTGACCACCGGACAAACCTGTACCTGGCTGGTTCAAACGATCTTTCACTTCTTCCCACAAACCAGCTTTACGCAAGCTACCTTCTACAATTTCTTCAAGATCGTACTTGTCACGTGCCAAACCATGCAGCTTCGGACCATAGGAGACATTATCGAAGATTGATTTTGGAAATGGGTTCGGCTTCTGGAACACCATCCCGACTTGAGCACGTAGCAAGACCACATCAAGATTTGGATCATAAATATCCTGATTATCCAGCATCACTTTACCGGTCACACGACAGCTATCAATGGTATCGTTCATGCGGTTTAAGGTACGCAGAAAGGTCGATTTACCACAGCCTGATGGCCCAATAAAAGCAATCACTTCATTTTCATAAATATTCAGGTCAATGCCTTTAATCGCTTCCGCTTCACCATAGTACACATGCACATTAGAAGTACTAAGTTTCACATTCGTCGACTTCGCATCTTTTTTGCTGCTACTTTGCGTATCGAACTGGGAAACAAACGGAGTTGCTGGCTTTTGAGTTGCCTCATCCGAGGTGAATTGTGTCTGTTGTGGATTCACGATTTGATCCTTTTTTAAGGAATTTTGAATAACAGTTGTGTTCATGATTCTGCCCCTATTACCAACGGACTTCAAATTTCTTACGTAACCAGATGGCCAAGCTGTTCAAGCTGATCATCATGGCCAGAAGTACAATAATTGCTGCTGCGGTACGCCCTTCAAAGAAGTTACGCAACTCATTGCCTTGCCATAAGAAAATCTGTACAGGTAAAGCCGTTGACTGATCAAATGGTGTGGCTGGAACGCTGGCAACAAAAGCACTCATTCCGATTAATAACAATGGTGCAGTTTCACCCAAAGCTTGTGCAACTCCGATGATTGCGCCCGTCAAAATACCCGGTAAAGCCAAAGGCAAGACATGATGGAATACTGTCTGGATGCGGGAAGCACCGAGTCCTAAAGCTGCCTGACGAATCGAAGGCGGAACGGCTTTGAGTGATGCACGTGTGGTAATGATCACGGTTGGCAAGGTCATCAGACTCAGTACTAGACCACCCACCAATGGTGCTGACAGTGGCAAATGCATCCAGCCAATGAAGATCGCTGCACCCAATAGACCGAAAACAATCGATGGTACAGCTGCCAAGTTATTGATATTGACCTCAACCACATCGGTGATCCAGTTCTTCGGTGCAAACTCTTCCAGATAGACCGCCGATGCCACCCCGATTGGAATCGAGATAAAGATCACGATCATCATCATGAACAGTGAGCCCATGAAGGCGCCTGCCAAGCCAGAAGTTGCCGGTGAGCTGCGCGAATCAGGACTGGTAAAAATATTGGTATTAAAACTGTTTTCAATCACACCAGCGGCTTTCATCTCGTCCGCCACCTGACGTACTTCAGGACTGAGCTGCTGCTGTTCATCAGGGAGATCACGGTCAATATTTCCCGCCAACCAGACATCGATATTGGCATCCGCCAGAATTTTCACTTCCTTACTTTGACCAACCAGACTCGGATCATTCATGACCATGTCACGCAAGCGGTAAGCTTCTGAACTGGTATATAAAAAACCCAGTTCATCACGCTGGCTTTCCAGCTTGCTGTCTTTGGCGATCATACCGTTGATAATCAACGCATCCCAATCCACCATTCCGACTTCGGTCTGCCATGCGATAAAGCGATCTTCAAACTGTGCTGGAGATTCTCCTGCAGCTGGCTTTGGTTTTGGACCAATATCCACAATGGCTGGATCGAAATGAATCGGCAAACTCATGCTGCTTTGCCAGAATGCAGGCAAACCTTTGGATAAAATACTCCCGAACAGCAATACCACAAAGAACAGACCTGCCAGTACCGCAGAGAAACCAAATAAACGGAAGGTTTTTTCTTTACGATGACGTCGTGCCAAAGAGCTTTGAATGGTCTTCTTACGCTTTTCACGCAGCTCGGCGGCGATGGATGGATCAATACGCTGATCCACAGGCGTTGTATTTGAAGTACTCATTAGTCGTATTGCTCACGATATTTACGCACGATGATCAGTGCAACAATGTTCAAACCTAAGGTAATGACGAATAGCGTCAGTCCTAGCGCAAAGGCCACCAGTGCTTGCGGACTTGCAAAATCGGTATCGCCAGTTAGCTGATTCACGATAGTAATCGTGACCGTAGATACGGCTTCAAGCGGATTGGCATGCAACTGCGGACTGTTCCCGGCTGCAAGAACCACAATCATGGTTTCACCAATCGCACGTGATGCCGCCAACAGGAACGCACCGATAATACCCGGTAGGGCTGCGGGTAAAACCACCTGACGAATCGTTTCAGATTTGGTCGCCCCCAAGCCCAAAGAACCATCACGTAAGGCACGCGGCACCTGAGTGATGATGTCGTCTGACAAAGAAGATACAAATGGAATGATCATGATGCCCATGACCAGACCGGCGGTCAGCGCACTGGTGGCATTAATTTCGAGTCCGACCAGAGCACCCATGCTTTTAAGGAATGGACCGATGATCATCAAGGCAAAGACACCATAGACAATCGTAGGAATACCCGCCAACACTTCAATCGTAGGTTTTGCCCAAGAGCGGAATCGCGGTGAAGCATATTCTGCCAGATAGATCGCAATCATCAGACCAACCGGAACTGCAACTAAAAGTGCGATCCCGCTGACCATGAGCGTGCCCCAGAGCAGTGGCAATAAACCATAACTGCCTTCAGCACTGCCAGAGGTGCTAAACCCTGGGTTCCATTGAGTACCAAAGAAGAAATCCAGTGGGCTGACAAAGCTGAAGAAACGCATTGCCTCGCCAAACATCGACATCACAATCCCGAGAGTGGTCAGAATCGCCACACCCGAACACAATGCCAGGCCGATATTAATCATTTTTTCGACTTGGTTACGTGCACGGAATTCCTGGCTAATATGTTTCTTGGCCCAGACCAGACCAGCCAGCGCCGCCGAAATCACCACTGCCAATTTGGCAAACGTACCAATGGTCGAGAATTTAGCCAGCTGTTCCGCAGCTGCGACTTCATAGGCTGCAGGTGTATCACTCACCCCGAAACCTGAGGCAAGTGCTTGAACGCGATCAATCACAACACTCAGACTTGCCGGATCCAGACTGGCCGAAACATTTTCTGGCAAATGGTTGAGTACCACCTGCTCCAGAAAAGTGGGTTCCACCATATTCCAAACAATCAAAATTAAAAACGCAGGGATACCACACCATAGTGCAACCAGGGCACCATAATATCCGGGACGCGAGTGTAAGTTTGCAGAATTGCTTCCCTTACCTGCTAAGCTACGGCTTTTACTTAATCCGATTTGATAGGCTATGGCCATGATGGCCAATAACACACCTATAAGTAGCAGATTCATGTATTCTCCACTGTTTTTTCAATTTTCATGGTTTGAAAAAACTTGTTTATCGCAAAAAGCCGATGGTAGGTTGACCCTACCACCAGCATTTTCAAAATCATTTATTACTTCACAACGACCGCTTTACCAGCCTTGAAATTTACCAGGACTGCTGCACGTTCTTTATCAGACATTGAAATCAGACCTGCTTTTTCCAGCTTAGAGCCTTTGCCAGATACTTTCTTGTTCAGGAAGTATTCTGTGAACTGCGGTAAGCCTTTGATTGATTTCAAGTGCTCGCCTTTTACGTAGAAGAACAATGGGCGCGATACCGGATAAGCACCATTCAAGATGGTCTTTTCAGAAGGCGCTACATTGTTCACTGTGGCAACACGTAGACGGTCACGGTTCTGGTCATAGAAACCTAGGCCAAACACACCTACCGCACTTGGAGAAGTTTTTAAACGTGCCAATGTTTCGGTATAGTCACCGGCAATCTCAACCACACGGCCATCTTTACGGAATGTTGTACAAGCTTTTTTCTTGGCATCTTTATCTAGAGACTTAATTGCAGCGTACGTTTCACAACCTGCATCCACCATTTTCTCCTGGAAGACTTCGCGCGTACCATGATTCGACGCAGGAATTACCAGGGTGATAGGTTCATTTGGAAGTGCTTTGTCAATTTGGTTCCAACGCGTGTACGGGTTAGCGACCATTTTGCCATTTGATGGAAGTTGTGCAGCAAGTGCAGCGAAGACATGTTGTGGACGTAACTTATAAGCCGCTTTATTGGCATTCGATGCAAATACAATACCGTCATAACCAATTTTGATTTCTAGGACTTGGTTAACGCCATTCTTTTTACATTCTGCCAGTTCAGTACTTTTGATTTGACGAGAAGAGTTTGCGATATCAATCGTGTTATCACCCACGCCATTACAGAACTGCTTTAAACCACCTGAAGAACCGCCAGAACCGACAACTGGTGTTTTAAACTGTGGAAAAGTATTACCGAATTCTTCTGCCACGATACTGGCATATGGAAGTACAGTTGAAGAACCTGCAATTTGAATGGTGTCACGTGCTGCGTGTGCAGTCGTTACAGCAGTTGCCCCGGTTACTGCTAATGCTAAAGCTATATTTGTAAAGCGCATTCTAGTATCTCTCTCATTTATGCAAATTTGGAGTACACCACTTTTTATTCAGTTTTGTACTTCTTTCGATACCTGCATTTTGATTTTAGAATATGACAGATAAGTTACAGCTTTATTACGATTTAGTGATTTTTCATCTAGCGGTTTTTTCTTGATTAAATTTTTATGGATTTCAATGATTAAGTTCTTTTTGTCATTCACTTCATTAAAAAATTTTAGACCAATGACATGTAACAATTTTTATAAACCTGAACTCAGGATAAATCCTGCTCCCCAGTTTTACATAAGCCTATGACAAATAAATAACAGGCCAAACGGGATTCAGACCTTCCGTGTTTTTGTGAGGAATTTCGATCTGGGAAAGGACCTTTTTTTATTTTTAAGCGCACAAAAAAGGAGATCATTTCGATCTCCTTTTTTTCACACCACCATCACTTATGCAATGGGTGGCGTATAAGTACCGTCAGCGATTGAATCTTTGATACGATCCGCTTCTGCAAGCACTAATGCCAGCAAGTTCTTCACGTTATCAAGCGTTGCAACCGGGCTTAAAGTAGTCATTTTCAGAGACTGAACCTGACCAACTTTCGTCACACCAATGTTCGCTTCACCACGCGCAAACAGTTCGTCTGCTACGTTTTGATTGAGCGTATCGAGTAATTCAACCGGATATCCCGCTGGAACCACACGGAACAAGACAGACGCGAATTGAGGCTCAAGCAGAAGCTCCAGACCATCAGTCGCTTTAATGTAGTCTGCCACATCACGGGTTAATTTCACGCCATGATCGATCATCGAACCATAAAGCTCTTCGCCCAGTGCTTCCACCGTCATCCACAATTTCAGAGCATCAAAACGACGCGTGGTTTGTAGCGACTTAGACACCAGATTCGGAACGCCGTGTTCTTCATCATAGGCAGAGTTCAGATACTCAGCTTCATAATGCATGAAACGGTAGTTCGCTTCATCTTTTAACAAGAACGCACCACAAGAAATGGTCTGGAAATAATGCTTATGGAAATCAAGCGTGATCGAATCCGACAGCTCAATCCCGTCCAGCATAGAACGATAGTCATTGGATAGAATCAGTGCACCACCCCATGCCGCATCGATGTGCATCCACGCGCCATATTTATTGGTGATTTCACGAATTGCTTTCAATGGATCAATCGCACCAGCATCCGTTGTACCCGCTGTTGCCACCACACATGCCACGATCTTGCCTTCAGACTGAAGATGCGCCATGGTTTTTTCCAGTGCATCTACGTCCATCTGTGCATTTTCATTCACAGGAACAGTGACCACTGACTGGAAGCCCATGCCCATCATCGCCATGTTCTTTTGCACAGAGAAATGTGCATTTTCAGAACAGATGACTTTGACATTACGCATCGCATCCGCAGGAATACCATCGCGCTGAACCGACCACGGATTACCATTTTCGTCTTTCCAGTTTTTCGCGATGCAAGCATCACGCGCAAGCAATACGCCCATCAAGTTAGACTGCGTACCACCAGAAGTGAACACACCGGCCTGACCCGCACCATAGCCGACTTTTTGACGTAACCAGTCAATCAGCTGAACTTCCATCAACGAACCGGCCGGGCTTTGATCCCATGAGTCCATTGACTGGTTGGTTGCGTTAATCAGCACTTCCGCGATCTGACTGGTCACCATTGTTGGACAGTGAAGATGCGCAAGTGAGTGCGGATGATGAACTTTTAAGCTCTTATTGAGGAATAGCTCAACCATACGCTCAAGAGATTTTTCTACACCTAAACCTTCTTTCGAAGGATTAAATGCAATCGCACTGCGTAGCTCTTTAATGCTGCCACCAGTGTACATTTTGTCGTTTTGCAACCATGCCGCAACCGCTTTGGTCGCTTGGTCCATGCCAGCCTGATAGTCAGCAATGGATGCAGCATCATTGCATAGTAACGCTTTACGATGTTCTGCGAAATCTACCATGAATTATGCGCCTCGAACTGCAACTAGTGCTTCAGCAACCGATTTTTTGAAACGAGCAATCACTTCAACACATTCGTCTTGAGTAATGATCAACGGGCAAAGTAAACGAATCACTGTACCGTTACGACCACCTTTCTCAAGCAATAATTTATTGTTGAAACAAGCGGTTTGGATCGCTGCAGCCAACTGACCATCAGCAGGCAAAGAACCCATATGATCCGCATCTTTGCGCTCATCTACGATTTCAACACCGATCATCAGACCACGGCCACGCACGTTACCGATACATGGGAATTCAGCAGCCAGTTTTTTCAATTCAGCTTGCAGGAAATCACCACGCTCTTGTGCATTTTGCGCCAGGTTCTGTTCTTTAATGGTATTGATCGTTGCAAGACCTGTACCCATCGCCAATTGGTTACCACGGAAAGTACCGGTATGACCAGCAGGTTGCCATGCATCGAACTTGCGTTTAATACCTAAGACTGCAAGCGGCAAGCTACCACCTACGGCTTTAGACATCACTACAACATCAGGTTCGATACCTGCGTGTTCGAATGCAAACATTTTGCCTGAACGTGCGAAACCAGCCTGAACTTCATCAAGAATCAACACGATGTTGTGTTTTTCAGTCACTTCACGGATTTTTTGCAACCATTTTACTGGTGCAGTTACCACACCACCTTCACCCTGAATCGCTTCAAGAATCACAGCTGCAGGTTTGGTCACACCACTTTCTACATCTTCAATGAAGTTTTCAAAGTAGTAAGTCAGGGCATCAACACCCGCTTCACCGCCAAGACCCAATGGGCAACGGTATTCATGCGGATACGGCATAAACTGTACACCCGGCATCAAGCCGTTCACTGCATTTTTCGCAGACAGGTTACCTGTCATTGCCAATGCACCATGAGTCATACCGTGGTAGCCGCCAGAGAAGCTGATCACTGAGCTACGACCGGTAAAGGTTTTCGCCAGTTTAATCGCAGCTTCGGTTGCATCTGCACCGGATGGACCACAGAACTGCAAGCAGTACTCTTCTTGGCCACCTGGAAGATAAGAAAGAAGTGCTTCAGTAAAAGCATCTTTTAAAGGAGTAGTAAGATCCAGCGTATGCAATGGTAAACCGCTTGCAATCGTATCCTGGATACTTTGAATGACTGCAGGATGATTATGGCCTAAAGCCAACGTCCCTGCCCCAGCTAAACAATCAAGGTACTCAGTACCTTCAACATCGGTAACCCAGCAACCTTGTGCTTTCGCTATCGCTAACGGTAATTTACGTGGATAACTACGCACATTCGATTCCATCTGACTTTGGCGAGTCAAGTAGTATTCGTTTGTGGAATTGGTGGCAGGGTTTACAGAAGTAACGCTCATATCGAATTACCATCTCTGATATGGGTGAAAGAAATAAGTCTGGTGACGTTTGGTCCTTTGACTCGGCGCTTTATAAAAGGTTCTAGCTAGCAGTTTTGTATTCGAATAACTAGGAGGCGGATGATACCGAATTTTTCAGGAAAATAAACAACTTTCAGTCACATTTTGTCCTAATCTTTATCGAAAAAAAACATCATGCTAATCCATCCCCTAAATCATCATCTTACAGTGTGACAGCAGAAAGAAAAGCGTGTTCTTTTATGCTTTTTTGTAGCGCAGGCGACATTCAGGTAATCAGTCTCAAAATTATTCATTAAGCATTTAATTATTAAAAATAAATATAAATTAAATAATGAGATAAAATTAAAGAAAATTTAACACTCTTACGACAAATATTTCGTAAAAAGATCACAATTGAGATTTAATATTTTAACAACGGCCTAGATGGCCAATTTTAAGAAAAACAGGACAATTTCATGCGTCTCTTAGCACTTACCAGTTTGATCCTTGCCGGCACCCTCGCCACAGGCGCATTTGCAGCTCCTGCTGAATCTCTGAATTATAATGTTGTTAATCTTTCAGCAGAGGCTAGCCGTGAAATCTCAAATGATGAAATGCATGCTGTGCTTTATATTGAAAAATCCAACAAACAGCCGGCTGAACTGGCCACTCAAATTAACCAGCTGATGAATCAGGCGATCGCCACAGCACGCAAATATCCAACTGTGAAAATCGAGACAGGTGCGCAAAGCACTTACCCGATTTATGACAATGATAACCGCAAACTGAAAGAATGGCGTGGTCGCGCCCAGATTCGTCTAGAATCAAAAGATTTTAAAGCGACATCTCAATTGATTGCTGAATTACAACAGCACTTCCAAACCCAGTCAATTAATTTCAAGGTATCTGACGAAAAGCGTAAAAAAGTTGAAAGCGAGCTGATGATTGAAGCCACCAAAAACTTCCAGCAACGCGCACAGGCACTCACTCAGACCTGGAACAAACCGAGTTATCAACTGGTGAACTTAAACCTGAATACTAACAATTATACACCACAGCCAGTACCGCGTATGGCCATGATGAAATCTGCATCTGCTGATATGGCGGTTCCTGAGCAGGAAGTTGCGGCGGGCGAATCGCAAATGACGGTCAGCGCGAATGGGGCGATTCAGTTTAAATAAGACTTCATTATATTATTCGGACTTTTAAGAACCACTCTTTTGAGTGGTTTTTTATCATGTGAATATTCTTTAAAAAGCAAGGCTACAAATTCATACAAACTCAGGTAGGAATTGAGGCTTGACCGGTTTAGAGTAACGGACATTTGTTCCAGTCCTCTCTGCTCATGTCCCTTGACCAACTGAACCTTCAGCTGTTTCATATCTTAAATGTACCCGACCAAGCCTCAATCTGGATGATCAACTATGCCTCCCTGATTGCGCATGACCTGGTTTATCTTTTTTTGCTGATTTTTGCTATTGCCTGGTTCCGTGGTAGTTACGAAGTAAAAACAGGGATTATTAAAGCCTTCATCTTTACAGCTATTACATTATTGATGAGTGAAGTATTGTCTGCGGTACTCAATACCCCACGCCCGTTTGTGATAGATGTTGGCCGCACCCTGATTGAACATGCACCGACTGGTTCTTTTCCCAGCAACCATATGAGTATTTTTAGTGGGATTGCCTTCGCCTATTATTTTTCACCGCAGCGAGACTTGGGAAGAATTCTAATCTGGACCGCTTGGCTGGTAGCGTGGTCGCGTGTATATGTCGGTGTGCATTTTCCAATTGATATGCTGGGTGCATTCCTGATGGCAATAATAGTAAATTTAGCTGGCTTGCCGCTGTGGTGGAAATATGAGAATCAAATCATAAACTTTATTTTGGGTATTCATTATTGGTTATTTTCGCCTTTAATTCGAATGGGCTGGATTAAATAAATCTAATTAAAATGTCATAAAAAACCCGCTCGAAAGCGGGACTTTTTGAATCTCTAAACTTGAATCTGAATAACTTAGTAGATCGCCATATGATTGCGATGAATCATTTCTAGTGAACGAGCTTCACCCAAAACTTGATGCACTTTATCTGATGCCAGACCACGGACAATATCGGCCGAACGCGAACTAAAATTAACACGACCGACCGCAATCCGGTGACCTTGTGTGTCGACACATTCAACCACATCACCGCGTTCGAAATGGCCCTCAACCGCTTTCACCCCTACAGGCAATAAGCTGCGATGATTGTCTTTAATAGCTTTTACTGCACCATCATCAATCACCAAACGACCTGCGGTTTGCAAGTGAGCCGCCAACCATTGCTGATGCGCTGTCATCCGGTCTTTGTCAGTGACAAACAAGGTACCTAACAATTCGCCAGCCATCAGACGTGATAAAACCCCATCACTATCACCGCTTGCAATTAAGGTCGGACAACCCGATTTTGCGGCCAGACGTGCAGCACGAACTTTGGTGAGCATACCACCACGACCAAACTTACCACCGCCACCGGCCATATCAAACAGACTTTCATCCATCGCACGTACAGTATGGAACAGTTTGGCATCCGGATTAGACCGCGGATCTGAGTCAAACATCCCTTCCTGATCCGTTAAGATAATCAGAAGATCTGCATGCACCTGACCAGCCACCATGGCAGCAAGCGTGTCGTTATCACCAAAGCGAATTTCGTCAGTAGACACGGTATCATTTTCATTAATCACCGGAATCACGCGCCAATCAATCAGGTTCTGTAAGGCATCACATGAGTTGAGGTAGCGACGACGATCTGCCAGATCATCATGGGTTAACAATACCTGCGCAGTTCGAATCTGGTGTTTCTCAAGTACGCTTGACCAGGTATGAATCAGGCCCATTTGACCGATGGCAGCACAAGCCTGAAGACTGGGTAGATCGGTGGGTCGATTCTCAAGTTTCATTCGCACCATACCTTCAGCCACAGCACCGGAAGACACCAAAATAATCTCGTGTCCTGCATTGTGTAGATCTGCGATTTGTCCCGCCCAATGCGAGATGGCATCTAAATCTAAACCTTGTCCGTTTGCTGTGAGTAAAGATGATCCGATTTTAACAACGATTCGTTTACAACCCTTGAGCTGACGCTGCCCATCTACCACTTCTATCATCTTGTCCTCAGACTCTTCTCTCAGAGATTAGCGTACGTAGTACACTTCCACATCACTATCATCATCGCCATCTTCATCATCTTCGTCATCGCCTAGAATACCGGCAAGACGTTGCTGACGACGCATCTCACGATACGCTTCTTTTGCAGCGATGGTTTGTTCTCGTGTTTCAGCTTCAAGCTGATCACGGAATGCTTTCATTTCTGCTGCATATTCTGGATCTTCAGTTTCGCGTTCACGTTGCTCTTCGATCTGATCCATCAGGTAGTAAACCACGTCTTTGGTGCCTTCAGCCGTTAAGCCAGAAGTTTCAAAAACCGGCCCTTCCCACTGCAATTCTTCAAGAATATGGGTACACCATTCTTCACGGGTTTCTTCGGCCAACTGATCGACTTTGTTCAGCACCAATACGATCGGCAGTTTTGAAAGCGTTGGGGAGAAGTTTTCTAACTCTTTCATAATTGCTTTGGCATTATGTGCCGGATCTGAGCCATCAATCGGTTGTACGTCAACTATATGCAACAAGATACGGGTACGCGCCAAATGCTTCAGAAAGCGAATCCCAAGACCTGCACCTTCAGATGCACCTTCGATCAGACCTGGAATATCCGCCATCACGAATGAACGGTGACTGTCAGCATCGACCACACCCAGATTTGGCACCATGGTGGTAAATGGATAATCTGCAACTTTTGGTTTTGCCGCTGATACAGCACGAATGAAGGTTGATTTACCCGCATTTGGCATACCCAGCAAGCCGACATCTGCCAGAACTTTAAGCTCTAGACGGATTTCACGGAATTCGCCTTTTTGACCATGCGTACACTTACGTGGTGAACGGTTGGTCGATGATTTAAAGTGGGTATTACCTAAACCACCATCACCGCCTGCTGCAACTTTCACGCGTTGACCGTCTTCGATCAAGTCGCCAATAATGTCACCAGACTCAACATCTACAATTGTTGTTCCTACCGGAACTTTTAATACGGTATCTTCACCGCCACGACCAGCACAGTTCGCCCCACGGCCATTTTTTGCTCGTTCTGCACGATATTTACGTGTATAACGATAATCAACTAGCGTACTGGTGTCGTCGTCAGCCTGAATATAAATGCTGCCGCCACGACCACCATCACCACCATCTGGACCACCAAATGGCACGAATTTTTCACGGCGAAAACTGGCTACGCCATTGCCACCGTCGCCAGCCTCTACGGTAATGACTGCTTCATCAACAAAGCGCATATTGCCAATCCTCTAAAAACTTTTAAAACCCCATATTCTGCCATATTTTAAAGAATTTCTCGAATAGAATTATGCAGCAATCCCATAAATCTTAGTTAGTCGTTTTCTCACCAAGTTTATTTGATCTATTCAAGGCATAGATTTGGAAAAAGAATACTTAAAAGATGGAAAAGAAGTGGTAGGAAATCAAGCGCTTTTGCCCTAGTACTATCCCCTATTTTGGAAATTCTTTTTGTGAATTTCTTAATGATTTTTAAAATAATTTATAGAGGAGTAAATTTTTCAAAAGCCGTGTTCACAAGAAGATATTCTGATGCAGACACCTTTTAAAATCAGTATTTTATATAAACCAAGATAAGTCCAAATTTTGTATTTTCACAAACACTGCATTCCTGCCATTTAATGAAAACTATTTAATAACATTTTGTTTATGTTCTAAAATATCTGGCAGACTTTTTTCAATCCAGCCAATTAAATACATGATTTTTTCAGCCGCTTGTGAACCGGTAATCGTCAATTGATATTCCACTTTTGGCGGCACCACCGGATAAACTGTTCTGAGAATAAAACCATCCTGCTCCAGCATTTTTAAAGTCTGGGACAACATCTTTTCACTTACCCCTTCAATGCGCTGTTTCAGTTCACTGAAACGATGCACCCCTTCACTTAAACAACGCAAAACCAAGACCGACCATTTATTGGCAAGGTGTTCCAATATTTCACGTGATGGACATTCAGTTGATAAAACCTGACCTAATAATGGGCTGATTGCATAATTTGTCATACTATTTCTCGCAATATTTTTTATTACTTACTCATTTTAATATACTTACTCTTTGTAAGTTATCAGATTAATATTTTGCCAGCAAGCAGATTTATTGATTCTTATTAGATTAAAAAGTCTGCTTTAAATAAAAAAATCATAAAAAAAGAGCCTCAAATGAGGCTCTTTTTTTAGCTAAATACTAATTATGCATTAGTTTCAGCAGGAATTTTTGGATAGCTTACGCCACCCATTTGTTCAGCAATACGTAATACTTGGCAACTATAACCCACTTCGTTATCGTACCAAACATAAGCAGTTAAACGGTTGCCTGAAGTGATCGTTGCTTGCGCGTCAAATACACCTGCAGTGCGTGAACCGATAAAGTCAGAAGATACCACTTCAGTCGAGTTGGTATAACCAATTTGACCTTGCAGGCTAGAACCGATTGAAATCTGACGAATGTATTCGTTCACTTCATCACGATCAACGTCTTGACCTAAAGTCAGGTTAAGAATCGCAAGAGATACGTTTGGTGTAGGTACACGTACAGAGTTACCTGTCAATTTACCTTGAAGAGCTGGAAGCGCTTTCGCTACTGCTTTCGCTGCGCCAGTTTCAGTAATGACCATGTTCAGTGTAGCAGCACGACCACGACGGTCAGCTTTATGGTAGTTGTCGATCAAGTTCTGGTCGTTCGTGAACGAGTGAACTGTTTCAACATGACCATTCAATACTGTGTATTTGTCATGCAATACTTTCAACGTAGGTGTAATGGCATTAGTCGTACAGCTTGCAGCAGAGATGATCGTATCTTCATCAAGGATGTCAGCTTGGTTTACACCGTAAACTACGTTCTTCATGTCACCTTTACCAGGTGCAGTCAGAATCACACGAGCAGCGCCCGGGCATTTAAGGTGTTGAGCAAGACCTTCAGCATCACGCCATTTACCTGTGTTGTCGATCACAAGTGCATTGTTGATACCGTATGCAGTGTAATCTACTTCAGAAGGATTAGAAGCATAAATCACTTTGATGAAGTTACCGTTGGCAATGATTGCTTCGTTTTCTTCATCTACAGAAATTGTGCCTGCAAATGGACCGTGAATAGAGTCACGACGAAGTAAAGAAGCACGTTTTTCCAAATCACCATCAGATGATTTACGAACAACGATTGCTTTTAGGCTAAGACCACGACCCAGACCTGATTGACCAATCATCAAACGCGCCAGGATACGACCAATACGACCGAAACCATAAAGAACCACATCTTTATGTTCTACAGCAGCAGCATTACCTTCGATCGATTTAACAGCGTCTGCAACAAATGCATCGATGTCGCCGCCTTTTTCTTTAAATTCAACAGCAAGTTTACCCAGATCAACTTCAGCAGAACCGATGTTGTCTACTTTCACCAATGCTTCAAGAATTGGGAAAGTATCAACTACAGAAAGTTCAACGTCTAGTACGCGAGTACGACGGTGTGCTTTCAAAATCTGAATCACAGAGCGGTTAATTAAAGAGCGACCATAAACTGTAGCTACAATATTTTTTTCACGATATAACTGGCCAACAAGGGCAATCATACGTTCCGCAAGTTCTTCACGGTTTTTCCAGCGACCTTGGTGTTCTGCATGGAGGGCAACAATAGTGTCTTTGCTCACAGATACGTCCTCTAATTAATTGTAAATCTAAGCATAAATTTCTAAACCCGACAATTGTAATGGAATTGGCCGCAAGTTTGAATCAAAAGCTCGTTGAGACGGGTGGTTTTTAACGTATATTCACTATAAATTTCAAAAATAGTTGTAATTAGCTGAATGATTTTGCATCCGAAAATGCTAAAGACCACTATTTTTCAGTACCTGACACAAATTTGTTAAATGTTGTTTATTCAAACAAATCTAAATTTCAAAATTTAGCGTCCCGCCCTGTTCAGGCTGAATTCTACTGCCGGCTGAAAAATTCATGTCCAGACTCATAGAGGCATTGAAATTTTCCACATCAAAATCATCATAGGTTTCGGGCAAATGAATCAGTACAGGTAAACGGGTCAGACCATTGTCTCCAGAGGGAAAAGCATAGTGGCGATCAACCTGCTGTAGATGCTGCAAACTTTCAAATTCTAGAAATACGCTACAGTTTTCATGTGTTCTTGGCACCTGGATAATTTCCAGGAACATACTGCGCTTTAATTGCTGCAATTGGTTGAGTGCAGTTTCAATCGCCTCATCGAAATTATTTTTACGCCATAACTTTTTAAATACGGACTTTTTCGCTTCATCCGCTTTTTGCCGCTGCAGTGTATTGATATATTTTTTCAGGTCTCGGTATTGCTGTACATTTTCAGAAATCGTATTTTGAATATCCAGAATAGCCTGCTGTGAACGCTGATGCATGACCTGCCATTCATTGCGGTAGGTAGGAATAAAGGTTTCCCCTTTACGCTTTTCCAGTAAACGGATAAAAGCCAGCAATTTATATTCAAAATTCTGGATGTACTGATTAAACATAAAACCCGGCTGGGATTTGAAATCGCGGTAATAGGCCAGAATTTCTGTAAATATTTTATGGACATGCAGATACAGATAATCAAACTCTTCAATATGCGATAAATGATCACGAATGGCATCCCGCATCGGCAAAAGCAATTCTCGCGTCATAATTTCTTCAAACTGCTTCAGGTGGCGTTGTGCCACCACATCGGCATTTTTCTCTACCACTTGAATGGGCTCAACCAGTAAAGGCAATAACTTCAGCTCGGACACCTGTTCCAGCGTATGCACAATGTCGATTACATCCAAATGAATCTGGCTCTGTAAAGTCACCATCCGCTGCATCTGCGACTTCAGGGTTTCCACTACTTCTTCATTCATGTCATCCTGCAGGTCCAGAACCAGGATATTCAGATAAACCTGATCTTCTAGTGCACCTTTCTCTTCAATCAGGAAACGGCGAATCGAATACGGGTTTTGCTGCACATCCATCACCGGCGCAACGATAAATAGAAATTGCGAGGTACGGACAATATCAAAATGACGAATCTGCTGTTCTTTAATCAGGAAATAACGGAAAAGTGGATGCGTCATTTCCGCCGTCTGTTTTTTTAATAGCGGCTTATACCAATAACTCAACAATTGCTGCTTGATAAAAACTTCAATAATGAAGCATTTGATTTGCTGTTCGGTAAGCTGACGCACTCCTTCAACCGGCTGTAAGCGGAGACCACGAATAATCTCAGCAGCATTTAATAAAAATGTACGACGCAGTTCCAGTTTTTCACGCTGCATCTGAAAGTTTTCATTGACATCAATTTTATCAATTTGTTCCAGGACGTTTTCTAGATAGTCTGCGATTTGCAAACTATCATTCAAACCTTGCAAACTTTTTAGTGACAACCCAAAGGTACTGGCATAGTAACGCATCTGGTCATTGAGAAATTTTTGGCTAAGACGTTCTACCGAATGGTGAGCCTGATAGCGGTATTGATCCATTTCCCGATCCCAAAGAATTTTCTTGGGCTTTAAAATCTGAAAATCAATACTTTCTTTTAATTCTGGTGAAACTTCTGCCAGAACAGTACGAAGCTCTCGCTCCCAATTTAAATCCAGACTTGGTTCCAGTTGTGATAAACGTGCACGTAACTGATATGGAATCGCAATCTGTGACATGTTTATCCCCTTAAAATATAGAAAACATTCTTTTAAACAAAGTAGACAATTTTGAAAATAATCAGGTCAATATTGTCTGACGAATATAATGCTTATGCAAACCACATTATTCATTATTTTTTCTGATTTTCTCTAGCTGTTCGGCTTTATTTGCCAGTTCATATTTCTTCAACTGCTGGTGTTTTAAATGCAATATTCCTTCCACAACCAGTAATAAAACAGCCAACCAGATTGGAATATAGGTCAACCACTCACCTGATTCCACGCGCTCGCCCAATGCCATCGAGGCAAAAGCGAGTAGTACCGGTTCCAGATAACTTAATAACCCAAAGATCACAAAGGGCAAATATCGGCTGGCCAAAATATAACTACCCAAACCGAGCGCACTTAAAAAGCCTAATCCAAGAACTGCCAGAATCAAGTGGGAATGATTCAATATAAGCGGCATGGAATCGCTATAGATAAAGCCCAAATAAAATGCCACCGGCAAAATCAGAAATAGATCCCACCAGAATCCACCAAGATGATCGGTCGCGAATTTACGCCGCATAAAAAAATAAAGTGGATAAGCTAAAGCGACATAAACAGTTTCCCATGCGATTGAACCGATCCGCCAGATTTCATGTCCTACTCCCAAAACTGCCAGAGCAACAGCAACCATCTGGAAGGATGATAATTTTTCTTTATAAAGCACACAGCCGACCAGCACCATCACCAGAGGCAGGAGAAAATAACCGAGTGAGACTTCGAGGCCACGCCCATTGATAGGGCCCCATAAAAACAACCACAATTGTGTAGTACATAACAGCGAACTAATCAGCAACCAGATCAAAAATGAAGGCTGTCGTAATACCCGCTTAAAAATACTGCTGATATGTTTCAGATCACCCGACCACCACATGAAGGCTGTTAGGAATGGCAAGGTTGCCAGCATGCGCCAGGCAAAGGTCTGTTCACTATCTAAAGGCTGTAAAAAAGGCGTAAATACATAGAGCACTCCAAAAACCACAGAGGCCAAGACAGATAACGCGATGCCTTTATACATAGTCAAACTCTACTTTCATTCGCCGGCATTATAACGATTAGTACACTAGAAAGCTTGATGCTTCATCTATTTAAAATGTAGCTATCTTTCAATTTTAGATTGTCTTTCGACACATAAAATAAAAAACCATGCCGTAGCATGGTTTCCATTAAGACGATATTTTTATCTTTGAGTTTGTTTGGTATGAATTACATCACTCAGGTCATAACCGACAGACTGTGCATATTGTAAATATTCATTCACCACATTTTTATCCAATTGCGGATCACGTGAGAGTATCCACATATATTTACGTTTTGGCTCACCGACCAGAACAGTTTGATAATTTTCATCCAGTTTTAAAACCCAATAATCGCCACGAGCGACCGGAATCCAGCGAATAAAGTCTGGTAAGAAACTGACTTTTAGCTTGGTATTCTGCGGTGGATTTTGCACAAATGCCTCGCCCAATGACTGGGTTTGTCCACCATCTTTTTTAATGCAGCGGTTATCCACCACGATATTGCCATTTTCATTTAAAGTATAAGTCGCTGTGACATCACGATCACACTTATTTTGAAAATACAAAGGCTTGCGTGCCACTTCGTACCAGGTACCTAGATAACGATCCAGTTCAACTTTCTCAATGGTCGGTAATGTCTCCTCTTTCGCATAAGCCATAGTAGCGGCGCCCAAACCGAGAAGAACCGCGCTACCCACCGCAATTTTTGCCAGCTTTAATCCAGTACGTGAAGATTTTTGAGTTGTCATAAAGATACCTATTGCATGTTCACAAAATATTTATTTAAAAAAATTCTGTTCATACAATAGCTTTATCCAATTCCTAAATTTGTTACATTATGTTTGGTTTGTGATTGATTTTACGTCATTTAAATAAGATTTAATGCAACAAAAATCAATCAAACATCTGGGCTTTTAAACGCACAATTTCATCACGCATACGCGCAGCCTGCTCAAACTGAAGCTCTTTGGAAGCTTTCAGCATTTCCTTTTCAAGCTTGTTAATGTGTTTCGCAAACATTTTCGGATCTGCCATGATATGCCGCTCATCGGCACTGATCGCACGTGCCTGATCCGAGACTTTCAATTCAATTGAATCATCATCCAATACTTCACCAGTATCAATTTCCTTGATCACCTGACGCACTGCACTGCGCGGCGTAATGCCATGTTCTTCATTAAACTGAATCTGCTTGGCACGACGACGATCCGTCTCATCAATCGCTTTCTGCATCGAATCAGTGATTCGGTCTGCATACAGAATCGCCTTCCCTTTCAGGTTACGCGCAGCGCGGCCAATGGTCTGAATGAGAGAGCGCTCGGAACGTAAAAATCCTTCTTTATCTGCATCAAGAATGGCAACCAGTGACACTTCCGGCATATCTAGCCCTTCACGCAGCAGGTTAATCCCGACCAGTACATCATGCACCCCGGTACGCAGTTCATGAATGATTTTGACTCGCTCGACGGTATCGATATCGGAGTGTAAATAAGCGACCTTAATCCCGTATTCTTTCAAATAAGAGGTTAAGTCTTCGGCCATGCGCTTGGTCAAGGTTGTGACCAACACCCGCTCATTAATATCTTTACGCAAATTAATTTCGGAAAGCACATCATCGACCTGCGTCAAAACTGGACGGATTTCAATTTCCGGATCGATCAGACCGGTCGGACGTACCACCTGTTCGACAATCTGCTGGGATTTTTCCAGCTCGTAACGTGCGGGCGTTGCGCTAACATAAACAGTCGTCGGCACAATACGTTCCCATTCCTCAAATTTCATCGGCCGGTTATCCAGCGCGCTTGGCAAACGGAATCCGTAATTCACCAGATTTTCCTTACGCGAACGGTCGCCCTTATACATGGCGCCAATCTGCGGCACCGTCACATGCGATTCATCAATAATCAGCAAGGCATCATCAGGAATATAATCGAACAAGGTCGGTGGCGCTTCACCCGCAGGACGGCCAGATAAATGACGCGAATAGTTTTCAATGCCGTTGGTATAACCCAGTTGTTGCATCATTTCCAGATCATAGCGTGTGCGCTGCTCGATGCGCTGTGCTTCCAGCAATTTGTCATTTTCACGGAAGAACACCAGGCGCTCTTTGAGTTCGTCCCGGATGGTTTCAATCGCGCGGGATAAATTGTCTTTAGGTGTAACATAATGGCTTTTAGGATAAATAGTGACGCGAGGCACTTTACGAACCATTTTCCCGGTCAGCGGATCAAACCAGCGAATAGAGTCAACTTCATCATCAAACAGTTCAATCCGGATCGCATCCTGATCCGATTCTGCCGGAAAAATATCAATAATTTCACCGCGAATACGATAAGTACCGCGCAGGAATTCCAGTTCGTTACGCGAGTACTGCATCTCGACCAGACGGCGAATAATATCAGCACGGCCAATGCGATCGCCTTCCACCACATGCAGCAACATGCTCATATAAGCATTCGGATCACCCAAACCATAAATAGCAGACACCGAAGCGACAATAATCGCATCACGACGTTCTAATAATGACCGGGTCGCGGAAAGACGCATCTGGTCAATATGGTCATTAATTGCAGCATCTTTCTCAATAAAAGTATCTGAAGATGGTACATAGGCTTCGGGCTGATAATAATCATAATAACTGACAAAATACTCAACGGCGTTATTCGGGAAGAATGCTTTAAATTCGCCATAGAGCTGCGCAGCCAGGGTTTTGTTATGTGCCATGACAATAGTCGGACGCTGGGTCTGTGCAATGACATTAGCCATGGTATAGGTTTTACCAGACCCGGTAACCCCCAGTAAAAGCTGATCATGAAAACCCTGCTGGTTGATAACTGGTCACTAATTCAAAGGGTTTTTTATCACTCATAGCTTTCGCTGACTTCGCTGCGGATATAGATTTGATTTATTATGAGGGTAAATTGGAATTACTCAATCCCTGCTTAGGTTTCTGTTTGGTAAAATAAAACAATATTAGTATTCATTATTTGTTAGCGCTTGACTCACTCTCTAGTTTGAAAAATCATCAAAAAAATATACAGTTACAAAGGGAATAAATACAGAAAAAACCAAGCATTTTCAGCCAGCAGCTTTATTTGGGTGTACTCGGCATCGTATTTTGGCGTATGGGTGGATTATTGACTTATCTGTTTGGATAACGCTGCAGAATAATGCCTTGACCCCTTTTCATTTCACGGGCAACATGAAGATCAGGATGGCCTAGAATCGACAATTATGACTTACCACTATCACGATGAAAGTATTGTTAAATCCCTTCCGGAAAATACGGTTTTTGTTTTTGGCAGCAACCTGGCTGGACAACACGGTGGTGGAGCTGCCAGAACGGCACTTGAGCATTTTGGTGCAGTCATGGGCGTGGGTCGTGGCTGGGCGGGTCAGAGCTATGCCATTCCTACCATGAACGAACATTTACAACAAATGCCGCTCTCACAAATCCAGCACTATATTGATGACTTTAAGATTTACACCAAAAATCATCCTAAAAATAAATATTTTATTACTTCCTTAGGCTGTGGGATCGCAGGTTATAAGGTCGAGGAAATTGCACCGATGTTTAAAGGCATCTCACGCAATGTCATTTTCCCGCAATCTTTCCGTCCTTTTGTCGAAAAGCCCCTGCCAAAATTAAGCGCAAATTTTTTACACACCATATTCCGCGATTCCGTCATTTTAACTCCGGCCAGCGATGAATTGATGGAAGAACTGCCTTTGACCGAAAATGAAAAAAGCCTGGCGAGAATTATTTTAAATACCCAGATCTATCCGACCGACAGCAATGGGCGGGAACGTGTCTTTGAAATTGAAGATATCCTGCACAACCTAAATACCAAGCTGGTCGACTTTCAGAGCCATTCAGAAGGTGCCATGCTGTTTGGAGGCGTGATTTTAGCGCTACTGGAACTTTATAATATTAACGAGAAAGATTTTATTGATGTCTGGCAAGGCGAGCGAGAAATCGCGCCACCGAAACCGGAAAATAAAGCGCGTAAAAGCATTCGTTAGTGCTATCAACATATCTTTCAAAAAAAAGCCAATGTTTGAATTGGCTTTTTTTCTGGACGGCTAATATGTTGAATATGAAATCCATCAGGTCTGGATTTTATTTTGATTGGCATTTAGAGAGCTTAAATATTTCGTTTACTTTATTAAAAATAGAATTGAAAAAAGATTTGGATAAATTAGAGCACTATTTTCTATTTGCTCGAAAAATAAATCAAATATTGCTCACCAACTCCCTAAAAACTTCCACAAAAAAGCCATGATTTATCATAGCTTTTTGAGTCTGATCAATTAGCGTTTGCCCATTGAACGGCGAGTGCCACGTGGTGGCATCCAAGTACGGTCAGCATAACGCTGTGGTCTTGGTCTTAAATCTTCCAGAACTTCTTCTGCAGCATTTTGCTCTGCTTGTTTGATCGGGAAAGGTAAATTAACCAAGGGCTTTTTTTTGGGAGGAGTTTGGGTGCTCATGTGATTCACTCAATAATATATGCAGCTATTGTACAAAAAAACTCAGTCGACTGGGTAGCAGGATCTTGGATAAATTCATATACTATTGTTTTTTAAAAATAAAAAATCATCCCATAATGATAAATGCTTGCATCAATGCAGCCTAAAATTTACCTAAACTCTCATCTATATCTTCCATGATAAAAATTCATAGGATTGAAATTTTAACGCTCTCAAGAGTAAATTTCCTTCATTTTTATACTTAAGCTAGTCAGATAAAAATAATGATTTTTACACACTATACATTTCTTAAAACTCAAGAGATATAAACAAAAAATATACAGAAATTACCAATATTAACCATCGATTGACTTTTGACCTGTTGTTCTATAACTGAATTTTTTAATGTAATTCACATAATTAGTTAACTAGAAAAACGAATAAACACACTGGACATGGAGTTCCAAATCAATGAAAACATTGCTGGCATGTATGGCAGGCCTAGCCACTTTACCTATGGTCGCGCATGCAGATTCCCCTTATTTTAGCTTGCAAGATGGAGATGGCTTTAAGCGTTTCTCGGTATCAGTCGGTGCATTGCATGTGATGCCGCAAGGCAAGGCCCAGCCCTTTAAAGTGAATACTGCTGTTAAAGAAGGCGAAACATCACAAGTAGGTGATATCTCAATTGACTCTGTGAAAAATAATCTTGATCCAGACATGGACCCAAATCTTTCCTCTGTTTTTGTTAATATTCTGGATCGACTTGGTACAGAAACACTGCCTGCAGCGCTCAGTGGGCGAGCTGAAATTTATGGACTGGAAAGCTGGAATAATCCTGGTACTGGCCTGGAAGCGGATGATGTCACCACTTTAGGCATCATGACCAATTACTATTTTACCGATAATATTTCTTTTGAAATGAAAGCCGGCATTCCACCTAAAGTAGACTTGCAAGGCAGTGGTAAAATTTATGCTCCTTTCTCTGCGCTTGCGACTCCAAGTCTTGATTTGATTCCACAAATTCCAGGTGGAATTGATTTACCCGGCATTGAATTAAAAAATGATATTCTCATTACTGATCTGGAAGCTTATGGGCCGGCCGCCTCTGCCCGCGCCTGGACACCTGCCTTTGAATTCCAGTATCACTTTGGTAAAACAGGGGTCAATAAATTCCGGCCTTATGTCGGCTTAGGTGTGATGTATGCCTATTTCAATGAATTGGAAATTAACTCACGTACCGAGCAGGACCTGATTGCTGCAGGACATATGATTGCCAATATTAAGGAAGGAAAAGCTGGTGCTTCTCTAGATGGTACGCCAAGTTCAGCCAATCCGAAAGTTGATCTGGAAGCATCCGATGCTTTCGCGCCTGTGGCCACGGTCGGCTTTAGCTATGACTTTAATGACACTTGGTTTGCAGTCGGTTCAGTATCTTATGCACATCTGAAAAATGACACGACAATTACGGTGACAGATGCAAATTTAGGTGAACTGATTCGCTCTAAAGCCGATATTGAAGTCAATCCGATTCTGGCCTATGCCGGGATCGGGATGCGTTTCTAAGTTTGAAACCCGATATTTGATTAAACGGCTTCGGCCGTTTTTTTAGGTTTAAAATATTGATAAAAAAAATTTATCTTTTGATCAATATTAATTTAATCGCCTCTATTGCTTGAATCGAATACTATACATATCAACTTTATAGGCATGAATGACGTATGGCTGACAGTCAATTTTCCAAAGCTCTTATTTTTATGCTGATTGGCTCTGCCATCATTTTGGCACTGTCATTGGGTGTACGTCATGCATTTGGCTTGTATCTGGTGCCGATGAGCGAAGAATTTGGCTGGGGTCATAATGTTTTTAGCCTGGCCATTGCTATACAAAACCTGATCTGGGGTGCAGTTCAACCGATTACCGGGGCATTTGCTGATAAATATGGCAGCAAGATTGTGGTGGCTGTAGGCGGAGCCTTATATACTATCGGTCTACTCTTGATGGCAGTTAGCTCGACCGGCTTACTGCTAAATCTGAGTGTCGGTTTAATTTTAGGTCTAGCCCTGTCTGCCACTTCATTTCCGGTCTTATTATCTGCGGTCGGGCGTGCTGCCCCACCAGAAAAGCGCAGTTTGGCGATGGGAATTGCCAGTGCGGCCGGGTCTTTTGGTCAGTTTATCATGCTGCCTTCGACCCTGTTGCTATTACAGAATGTTGGCTGGTCAGCAGCGTTAGTAGTCAGTGCCATTCTGATTGCCCTGATTGTGCCATTGGCCTGGATGCTGAAAGCACCGATGTATGTTCATCCCAATGCAGCCTCTACCCCCAATAAAGTCTCACTCAGTTTTAAACAGATTCTGGTGGTGGTGAAAAATCATAAACCCTTCTGGTTTCTGGCCATGGGCTTTTTTGTTTGTGGTTTTCAGGTCGTTTTTATTGGTATCCACCTACCAGGCTATCTAATTGATCATGGCTTTAATGCCACAACCGGTACGATTTTCTTAGCCTTAGTGGGTCTGTTTAATGTGGTAGGCACCTATACGGCTGGCTGGCTCGGTGGAAAATATTCCAAACCGCATCTGCTAATGGGATTATATGCCCTGCGTGGAATTGCGATTATTGCCTTTCTCATGCTGCCTCTCAGCACATGGACAGTCTATAGCTTTGGTGTCATTATGGGATTACTCTGGTTATCGACCGTTCCGCTGACCAATGGCATTGTGGCCAATATGTTCGGGGTGAAATATCTGACCATGCTCAGTGGTATTGTATTTTTCACCCATCAGGTTGGCTCGTTTTTCGGTGGCTGGCTCGGTGGAGTCAACCATGATTTGAGCGGCAATTATAATGCGGTGTGGATGCTATCCATTGTCCTCAGCATTTTTGGCGTACTGGTGCATTTCTGGGTCAATGAGGAGCAAATCGTCCATGACTGATTCTCTGTTGAAACTCAAACTCTCGATTGTGGTGGCAATCCTGCTTTTACTGGCTTTGTCGATTGGACTGTGGTTTCAAACCCCTCAGCTGTTTGAATATTTTAATCAGGCTTTTTGCGCACACTAAACTGCTGGAATATCCTCAGCAGAAAATGCGCAATCCATCGCACAATAAGTTAAATGTTTTAAAATCAACTGAATAGTAAAAATATTAGATTATTCATAAACTTATCATTTCTTTTTATTTTATTTCAGCCCGGAATTTTCTTAGATTTTGATCAATAAGAAAATTCTGAGACTTTATAATGACCAGCTTAACCCAACTTTCACAAGCGATTCATGATGCTCCACGCTGGCATCAGCAAGATCAATTGCAACATCCGGATGAAATCAAGATTGTACCGCAAACCGGTCAGGCCTTAGGCGCAGTGGTCTATGGTCTGGATGCCCGTAAAGCCCAATCATCCGAAACCATTCTGAAATTAAAACAGGCACTGGCCGAGCATCTGATTTTGATCTTTAAGCAGCAAAGTCTGGATGATTTACAGTACTTGGCATTTTCTACCTATTTCGGTTCCATTTTCCGTCCAAGTGCAGATACGCCGGTACTGGCTGCGCAGTCCGATAGCGGTGTTCCACCCGATGTCGTGCCGGTTTCCAATGCCGTCGGTCATGGAGATTATACCGGGCATGGTGAACTCACTCCACATGCCGATCATCAATGGACACCCCTACCTTCTTTTGGTTCCCTTCTGTATGCAATTGAACTGCCTCAGGACGGCGGGCAGACTAGCTGGATCAACACCATTAAAGCCTATGATGCATTCAATAAAGAAACCAAAGCACAGATTGATCAGCTGCAACTGATTACTTATAACCCTTTCGTGCGCCGTCAAAAAACCAGAGATCAGGCTGATGATCAAGGTTATGGCAATAGCCCGCTGTATCGCTTTAAAGATCAGCCCATATTAAGTCATGCCTATCCACATCCACTGGTGCGCACTCATCCTGAATCCGGTCGTAAAGCACTTTGGCTGAATACGCATACCGAAGTCGAACTGGTCAATTATGATGATCAGGCTGGCAGTCAACTGATCGCAAAATTACGTGAGCATATTTCAAAACCTGAGTTCGCTTATGAACATCACTGGGAAATTGGCGATATCGTGTTCTGGGATAATCAGGTGACTTTGCACTCACGCCGTCCATTCCCGGCTGATCAGCGCCGTTTATTAAAACGCATCAGTCTGGCGGGTAGCCGTCCGTTTTAATAATAAAAACAAGAATAACGAGAAAGGTAGAGCTAGTTTAACCCTTCAAAAATTACGATTCATCATGTCGATCTTCCACCATTGAGACTTTGACCGCCTCAATGGTTTTTTATTTTCAAATAAAAAAAATTAATTCCAACTATCGTTCATGATCCAGTAGATCTCTAACAAAACAAAGTAGCTGTTTACTTTTCCTCACCTAATCTACCTAGTGTATTTTCCTTTTTCTGCTTAGCTTATTAGAAAATCAGCAACAAACCTATGGAAAGAGGAAACGACAATGAATCAGCTTCAATTTTCAGATTGTGTTCAAACCTGTATGAACTGTTCCCTGGCCTGTGCCAACTGTGCCAGTGCCTGTCTTAAAGAAGAAGATCTGGAGATGATGCGGGAGTGTATCCAGCGCTGTCTGGACTGTGCAGATATCTGTCAGTTGTGTGCCCGTATGGAACAAAAGCAGTCTCCATTCATGCATGAGATATGTGAACTTTGCGCAAAAGCATGTGACTACTGTGCAGAAGAATGTGGCCAACACCAACATGAACATTGTCAGCAATGTGCCGAAGCATGCCGCCGCTGTGCTGAAGAATGCCGAAAAATGGCGGCTTAAAAATTCAATTTGATCAACTTGACTGACTTAATCACTTCCAATAAAAAACCGCAAGTGAAGACTTGCGGTTTTCTATCTAAGTCAAATATCTCACTTAGAATAAACGATTCATACCATTTAACGTTGCTACACGGTAAGCTTCCGCCATGGTCGGATAGTTAAACGTGGTTTCTACAAAGTACTTGATCGTATTGTTCGGGCTGTTCATGACTGCCTGACCAATATGGATAATTTCAGAGGCATTATTACCGAAGCAATGTACCCCCAAAACTTCCAGTGTTTCGCGATGGAACAGAATCTTTAATTCGCCCATAGTATCACCGGTAATCTGTGCACGTGCCAAATGACGGAACGATGCCTGACCGACTTCATACGGAATCTTTTCTTCCGTCAACTGCTGTTCAGTCTTACCAATCGAAGAAATCTCAGGAATGGTATAAATCCCAGTTGGAATATCAGTCACCGGCGCAACGTCTTTCTCGCCGCTCATGTTGGCACCTGCGCAACGACCTTGGTCATAGGCAGCAGAGGCTAGCGAAGGCCAACCGATTACATCACCGGCAGCGTAGATATTTTCTACTTCAGTCTGATATTGATCATTCACAGTCAATTGACCACGGCTGTTCGGTTTCAGGCCGACATTTTCAAGGCCTAGACCATCGGTATTGCCTGAACGGCCATTACACCACAAAATCGCGTCGGCTTTAATTTTCTTGCCGCTTTGCGTGTGCATCACCACATGGTCGTCAAATGTTTCTAAAAAGTCGATCTGTTCATTATGACGAATCAGCACACCCTGTTCACGCAAGTGATAAGACAGCGCATCAGAGATTTCATCATCCAGATAGCTTAAAAGTTTGTGTTGGGTGTTGATCAGGTCAACTTTATGTCCCAAACCAATAAAGATCGAGGCATATTCACAACCGATTACACCTGCGCCATAAATGATGATTTTCTGGATGGAATAGTCCAGATCCAGAATTTTGTCTGAATCAAATACACGTGGATGATTAAAATCAAGAATGTCTGGACGATATGGACGCGAGCCGCTGGCAATGACCAGTTGCTTAAACATCAGCGTTTCTTTAATGCCATCTGGGTTAAATACAAAAATGGTATTTTGATCCTGAATGTAGGCACGACCATGATAAATATCAATTTTATTGCGGTCGTAGAAACGTGAATGTGTATCTACTTGTTGTTGAATAACTTTATGTGCATGACGCAACACTTGCTTCATAGTGAACTGCTTCCAGTCCCCAACTTTTTGAAACAGTGGATCACGTTGATAACGGATAATACTGGATACTGTTTGACGCAATGCTTTACTTGGAATCGTACCGACATGGGTACAGTTACCACCCAGCTGTTCACGCATCTCAACGATTGCAACACGCTTACCAGATTTGGCAAGTTTCATTGCCGCGCCTTCGCCCGCAGGGCCCGAACCTAGAACTACCGCATCATATTTAACGAAAGTCCCACTAACGACCTCTTTTTTACGTGGCATTCAACGCTCCTCAAAATTAAAAAATTCACTTTAATCTACACTCTTATTATGACGTAAATCCTGTTGATTTGGTGTATTTAACTCACATATATTGCTTGATAAGAACATTTTTTAAATGAATACCCCTTTTTGCCCTATTTAGAACGAAGTCCGTTATAATAACTGCGCTATCTTTGAGTATCTCCCCCTTCAAAAACAGTGGAAAAGTTGAATATGTCTGAAAACCGTAAACCTGAACAGGGCGTCAAACTTCGCGGTGCGGAAAAAGTTGCCCGCATTCCTGTAAAAGTTGTTCCTACGGTTGAAACGCCACGCAAGCCGGACTGGATCCGGGTGAAAATGGCGGCACCTGAAGAAGTTCAACGTATTAAAACCACATTACGTCAGCAAAAATTACATACGGTGTGCGAAGAAGCCGCCTGTCCAAACCTGCCTGAATGTTTTGGTGGCGGTACTGCGACCTTTATGATTATGGGTGATATCTGTACCCGTCGCTGTCCATTCTGTGATGTGGCTCATGGCCGTCCAAATGCACTGGATGCAGATGAACCGCGTCATATGGCTGAGACCATTGCCAACCTGGGTTTGAAATATGCGGTAATCACTTCGGTAGACCGTGATGATTTACTGGATGGCGGTGCACAGCATTTTGTCGATTGTATTAAAGAAGCACGTGCTCTAAGCCCAAATACCTTACTCGAAATTCTGGTGCCGGACTTCCGTGGCCGTATGGATATCGCGCTGCGTATCATGACTGAATGTCCGCCAGATGTGTTTAACCACAATATCGAAACTGTACCGCGTTTATATAAAGCCATGCGTCCAGGTTCTGACTATCAGCACTCTTTAAACCTGCTAAAAATGTTTAAAGAATACTGCCCGGACGTACCAACCAAATGTGGTCTCATGGTCGGTATTGGTGAAACTGAAGAAGAAGTGCTTGCTCTGCTTGATGATTTACATGCGCATGGCGTGGATTATGTGACGATTGGTCAGTATTTGCAGCCTTCAAAAGAACATGCAGCGATTGACCGCTTCGTAACACCTGAAGAATTCGAGCGTTATACCGAACATGGCCAAAAACTGGGCTTCCGTAATATCTGGGCAGCACCAATGGTTCGTTCAAGCTACTTTGCCGACCGCCAATACTACGGCGAACCTGTACCAGCAGTGCGTCGTAAAGTGGATCCTGCCAAAAAAATTGCAGTTCAGGCCATTGAAGCTTAATCCTGTTTAAACGAATGAAATAAAAGCCCTCTCTTGTAGAGGGCTTTTTTATCTCTTCAATTTAAATCTTTACTGAGTGTTAAACCCCATTTTTTATTTTAGATAAGATTAAGTCATTACTTATCTTCACATTTCTTTGCGCGTTCTCACTTGAAGACTGAGCATTTTTCAAACAATCTCAAAAATAGATGAAAGATTTAAAAATATCGTTGCAAGACTTGAAAACGATCATTCTCACACGTGCAATGCTGAACCTGTCCGATCCTCAAGCGACAAAAAAAATGAATGAACTGTGACAAAAATTCTATGAGATCTCGGCACAGGCAGCGTTGTATAAATCTGGAGAACTATAACAATGCTATTTATATTTGCTGTACTACTGCTATTACTTAGTTTATGGGCGGTTTTCTATTTTCAGCTCTCCCGTAGCGCGGGTGCAATTGCACTAATTGTCATGTCAGTAGTCTGTGCCTTTATTAGCCCATGGTCACTTATTCTCGGCATTCCGCTGATCCTGATTAGCCTTGTGGTGATGATCGACCCTTTACGTATGTCGTTCATTTCTAAACCGGCCTATAAAGCACTGGCCAATGCCATGCCGAGTATCAGCCCGACAGAACGTGAAGCACTGGACTCCGGAACCAGCTGGTGGGAAAAAGAACTGTTTATGGGTGCACCGAACTGGGAAACCTTTAACAGTTATCCCTATCCCAAATTATCGCTAGAAGAACAAGCTTTTCTGGACAATGAGGTTGAGACCTTGTGCAGCATGCTGGATGAATGGGAAATCCATGAGCAGAAAGCGCTGCCTGATCATGTCTGGCAATATATTAAGGAACATGGTTTCTTAGGCCTGATTATTCCCAAAGAATACGGCGGTCGTGCCTTTAGCTCCTTTGCCCAAAGTCGGGTGATGAGCAAGATTGCTTCGCGATCTCTGACCACAGCCGTGAGTTGTATGGTACCGAACTCACTCGGACCAGGCGAGCTGTTACTGCATTATGGTACCGAAGAACAGAAAGACCGTTATCTGCCGGGTCTGGCGCGAGGCGAAGAAATTCCCTGTTTCGGTTTGACCAGTCCGGAGGCCGGTTCCGATGCTGGTGCGATTCCTGATACCGGTGTAGTCTGCTATGGCCAGTTTGAAGGTCAGGAAGTACTCGGTCTGAGAATGAATTTTTCCAAACGCTGGATTACTTTGGCACCAATTGCGACAGTGGTGGGTCTGGCCTTTAAAATGTATGATCCGGATCATCTTTTGGGTGAACAGACTGAATATGGCATTACCTGTGCCCTGCTTCCTGCCAGTCATGAAGGCGTAATAGTGGGACCACGGCATAACCCGGGACCGCCATTCATGAATGGAACAGTGGAAGGTAAAGATGTCTTTATTCCACTGGACTGGATTATTGGTGGCGTAAAAAATGCCGGTAAAGGATGGCGCATGCTGATGGAATGTTTGGCAGTCGGTCGTGGCATTTCCCTACCAGCGCTGTCTACTTCTACTTCAGAAATGACTTATTTAAATGTGGGTGCTTTCTCTCGTATTCGTCAGCAATTCAAGATTTCAGTTGGTAAGTTTGAGGGTGTTCAGGAAGCCAATAGTGAAATCGCCAGTGACACCTATATGCTGGAAGCCTTCCGTTATCTGGTCACCTGTGGTCTGAATCAGGGTGGCAAGCCTGCCGTAATGACGGCGATTGCCAAATACTATGCAACTGAAGGCATGCGTAAAGTGGTCAATCACGGCATGGATGTGGTCGGTGGTCGTGCCATTCAGATGGGGCCGCGTAACTTTCTGGCACCTTACTATCAGGCAATTCCAGTCTCCATTACCGTCGAAGGCGCCAATATTCTCAGTCGTTCCTTGATGATTTTTGGACAGGGTTCAATACGCTGCCATCCTTATCTATATGAAGAATTACAGCTCTTACAGGCAGAAGACTCGGCAGCGGCTCTAAATCCTTTTGATAACTTGCTGTTTAAGCATTTGGGTTACACCTTTAACCGGACTGCTCGCTCCTTTGCCTATGCCTTTACAGGTGGCTCAAGTGCTGCGCCGCAAAGTGCGGTTGATTTCACCCAGCCTTATTATAAGATCATTAATCGGCTGAGTGCCAACTTTGCTTTAACTGCGGATATGTGCCTAGGTTTACTCGCAGGGGATATCAAACGTAAGGAAATGCTTTCGGGTCGTCTGGCCGATATTCATGCACATCTGTTTATTGCTTCCTCAATTCTGAAATATTTTGAGCATAGCAAAAAGACTGAAGATGAGCGTTTACATGCACAGCTTGCGGTAGAAAAGTCTCTGTATACAGCGCAAGAAGCATTTTTTGACCTGTTTGCCAACTTTCCATCAGGTGCAGCAGCAGGCATGGTCAAACTGCTATGTTTCCCATTTGGCCGTCCGGTACAGAAACCATCAGACCAGCTGAAACAACAGGTAGCAAACAGCATGATGGAAAACAATGCTTTCCGGCAGTCACTCAAAAAACATGTCTACTATAATATTAATGAAAATGATGTCACTGGCCGTATGGAATCTACTTTCAATCTGCTACTCGAGATTGAAAAACTCTGGGATTGCTTTAAAAAAGCTGAAAATAAAGGACAATTTAAAGGACTCAGTTTTGCTGAGCATGTAGCCGATGCACAGCTACAAGGCTTTATTAATGATCAGGAAGCAGAAAAACTGCTGCACTATAATGCGCGCCGTTATGACAGCATGTTGACCGATGTATTCGATCTACATTTGAATGAGGTATTAGAGCTTGAGAATCCGTATCTCATCAAGGAAGATGCTACAGGTACCGATACTTCAGTGCAAACTGATCCTTCACACTCAGTATCACCTTAAATCAAACTTTTGATCAAAGGTGTCATAAATTCCAGAGTGGAGCCATGTTTCAATACCTCACTTTGGAAGCTTCATAAGTGGCTTTTCAGCCACTTTTTTTTACGACTATTGCACGATAGTATTTTGGCTTAAAAGCGTTAAGCTAAAGCAATAATAAAATTGAGGATAAAGCATGTCACAACAAGATTATGAAAATGGCTTGAAAGTCCGTACTGAAGTAATGGGGGAAAGCTTTGTGCAGCGTGCTCAGGAAAATACCGTGCCTTTTACCCAGCCATTACAGGACTGGATTAATGAACATGCCTGGGGTTCGACCTGGCAACGTGAAGGTATTTTACCGCGTAAATATCGTTCTTTAATTACCATTGCATTTCTAACCGCGCAAAAAAGTCCCACTGAACTAAAAGGTCATGTGCGAGGTGCCCTAAATAACGGCGCAACGGTTGAGGAAATTCAGGAAGTGTTGTTGCATAGCCTGCCTTACTGCGGTGCACCGGCAACCCAGGAAGCCTTTCGTGCCGCGCTTGAAGTCATTCAGGAATATGAAACGAATCAGTAGAATTAAAAGATGAATATAGACTGTAAATTTCTGAAGCCTAGGAAGGTTTAACATTAGCTTAAGCTATTTAAATTAATAATCAATAAGAAAGCCGAGAGTTATTAAATTCTCGGCTTTTCATATTTTTGATAATAAAATCTGTCGTTATGGATTTAATAGGACTTACGCATTGACGGATTCAAAAAAGTATTAAAATACTTTATAAAGTATCTGTGATCAGACGAATTAAACATGCTTCTACAGCAACTTGTACATTACCCATTTATATGGGCTT
>SPVA01000094.1 GCA_013530545.1 Acinetobacter lwoffii | reverse complement strand
TTTCAGTTTTTAAATGATAATAGTATTAAAGTCATTCTGGGCGTGGTGGCTTCGAGCAGCTTCGCCATCGCTTTTGGCCAGGAAAAAATCAGTCAGTGGGTGTCACTATCCTCTTCCAGTGATTCTGCCTGTCTGAACCAATTTTATCGGGATGTGCCGCCATATTCGATGAAAGACAGTCTGAAAAAAGACAGCTATTCACTGTGTTTTAATGGCTTTAATGTCGGTTATTCCGGGGTATCTAAAACGCCACTTTGGGTTGCAGAAGCCTTAACGCCAGCACGCTTAAGCCAGAAAATTCCCCGTGAAGATAATTTCCATGAAGAAGATCGGGTCAGTGCGAAGCATCGTGCCACATTGGCGGATTATCGCGGTTCAGGTTATGACCGTGGTCATATGGCACCGAATGCGGATATGCCTAACAAGGCTGCGCAGTCTGACAGTTTTTCATTGGCCAATATGGTGCCGCAAGCGCCCAAGAATAATCAGCAAGTCTGGCGTGAGCTGGAAGAAGCCACCCGTGCCATTGTGACCAAGCAGAAACAGGATGTCTATGTGGTGACCGGGCCGGTCTTTGCCGGGAAGAAGCTGAAAACCATTGGCAATGGCGTGATTGTGCCGACCGCGGTCTATAAGGCAGTTTATATGCCGAAAACCGGTGCCATTGGTGCTTACTATGCACCGAATGATAATTCGCTCAAAGTGCGTATTGTCAGTGTCTGCTATCTGGAAGAACAGCTCGGAATTAACCTATTCCCGCAGCTTACCGAAGAACAGAAACGCAATACCTATAAGCTGCCACTGACCGGAAATGCCGTAAAAGCCAACCAGAAAATCGAATATTCCAACTGGGATGCAGAAAGCCAGTGTGCCGAAGAGGTTTCCGAAGAAAACCTGCAGGCACTGCAACGCGAGTTTAAGTCTTCCGGTTCAAGCAGTTCGACCTCCTCTGCGACTGGCGGCACGATAGACAACGCGACGCAAGATGCCATCGTGAAACAGCTGATTGATGCCTTGTTGCAATATATTTTGCAGCTGTTGAAATAAGCTTGCTGAAAAAACTGGGATTCGGGTAGCATCGACATCAGACGTTCATGGACAAATAACAAAGACAGGTGAAGAAGATATGTTTAAAGCGTTTGAAAATGGCAGCGAATCCCATGCCATTCATGATCTGACTTTGGAAAATGATCTGGACTGCGTCAGCCTGTATGGCAACTTGCAAATCACCAAGGATCAGCAGGGACTGAAAGTGGCCAAAGCCTTGCAGGCTTTTCTGAATGATGTGGTACAACAACTGGAAAACACGCCGGACTTGCCAGAAAAAATTCAGCGTGATGATCTGGATGAAATTGAAAATCCATTTTTATAAGCATTTTTAAGCGCGATGATCTGCATGCTCCACGTGAAACATGCAGAAAAATGGTATTTGGAAATCCTGGCTTTTTAGAGGGTTTTTATTAAAAAGCCTAATTTTCTGCTCCCACAATATCTCCAAACACCAGCCAGAATGTGCCGAGCAATTCGGCAAGATATTTATCCATATTCTAAGTCCTTATTTTTATATTTATTATTAGGTCATAGGGGCAAGGGATTTAAATCATCAACGCTGCTTGAAGCCAGTCTATCAAACCAACATGCTGGTGGTTTAAGCAGCTGACATATTCTGTTGGCGCCACTGCTGCGGCGTCAGTTGGGTCCATTGCTTAAAGGCACGCTGAAATGCACTCTGTTCAGAATAACCGAGTAACATGGCAGTTTCCTGCAAGCTCAAGTGCGGATCTTTCAGATATTGCATGGCCATCATGCAGCGGATTTCCTGCATACGTTGCTGATAGGTTTTGCCCTGTTTCTGCAAATGGCGTTGTAACTGACGCACGGAAAAATTCATCTGCTCGGCAATATGTTCGATCTGGAACAGGTTTTTTTGCAGGCCAATCAGAATCGCCTGTTGTAGCTGCTGATCCACCAGAGTGGAGTCCGGGAACTTTTCTAGCAATGCTTTAGCCTGCTGCATCAGCAGTTTTTGCAAGGTCTGGTCGCCCTGTTTCAGTGGTCTGGACAGTTCACTGACATGCATTAACACCTGATTTCTGGCTTGAGAAAAGCGGACTTTACAGCCGAAATACTGCTCATAGAGTGCAATATTTTTAGGCATTGCATGCTGGAAATGCACTTCATATAACTGAACCCCGTGCGGGTTCTGAACATTGGCTTTCACGAATTCCGTCATTAGCGCAATCGCGATTTCATCGGTCAATTGGGTATTCAGATGAAACGGAACTTCAACCCAGCCAATCGACAGATAATCGCCTTGCCACTGCAGCTGAAGTGGGCCGCCATCATAAATCAGGCGATGATAATCATGATAGCGCATGAAGGCTTCACCCAAGGTCTTACTTGAGAGCGCCAGATAGCCAATAATACCGAGGTGTTTAGCTTCAACCAGTTGAGCGATTTCCAGTCCCAAAGCCGGCCGTTGCAGCTGTTGATCAAGTGTCGTTAATAGATCACGCCACAAGGCGAAATCAAAGCGTTCCAGATTTTGAATGGCCAATAATTTCTCAGGGACTTCAAGCTGTTTCAACTGATAATAGTCCAAAAGTAAATGTCCTAAACCACCGTATACTGAACCTACGTAGTTTTTTAGAACCAGCATTTTTAATTCTTTTATTTTGTCGTATTTTGTCAATCATATTGAATATTTTGGTCAATATCTAGTCTTTTATTTAGCCTATATTAAAAATAGACCAAGAGGTAAAAGATTATGTGGAAAGGTTTTCTGGCAGGACTTGTCGTCGCAAATGGATTTGAATGGTTTGCACATAAATATGTATTGCATGGTGTTCACCAGCCGGGACAGAGCCGTTATAGTCCGGTACCCGAGAGTATGCGCTCACATTGGGAGCATCACCGGATTGTGCGAAAAACGGAATTTTCCGATTTCGGCTATGTAGAAGGATTGGACAACTGGCGTACCCGCAATGAAATTGCCTCACTGGCAGTCGTTGCGACCGTCTTTGGACTCAGTTTTTATCCCTTCTCCAAAGGCATGTCACTGGCCGCCCTGTATAGTGCAGGCAACTATTATTATTTACATCGCCGGGCTCATCTGGAACCGGAATGGGCCAAAAAGAAATTACCCTGGCATTATGATCATCATATGAATAGTAATCAGGATGCCAACTGGTGCGTCACCAAGCCCTGGTTTGACTATCTGCTCGGGACCCGGGTGATTTCCTCGGCAGATTTGCAGGAACAGAATCCTTTAGGTTTGAGCTTGCCTGCACCGATCTCGGAAAAACTGAACCGCTGGGCAGCGCAATATTTTCCGGTTAAATGGGCAGATGCTTCCACTAATATGTCGAAAAATACTGCAAAAAATACGGTAATGAAGCAGTTAAATATGCAGGTTATGGAGTAAAACAGGGCTTTGTCGTGATTTGTCAATAAAATACGATTGTATTGTCAATATTGTCCTGCGGATTTCACTTATATTTGCTCCTGTCAGTGAGCAAAGCCTCATACTGATAATGTTTCTGGGTGTAATGAGTTATTTTGAATACCAAGTGCTGTAGTCTTATCTTGGTCTTATAGGGAGTCGAAAGACTCCTTTTTTTTGTCCCGTATTTGCTGTGTTGTTTTATTTAAGGCATAAAAAAGAGTGTTTATAAAAACACTCTTTAATTAAATCATCATCTAAAACGGCTTAGAGGCGCATTTCAATGCCTTGGGCTGCCATATAGGCTTTGGCTTCCGGAATGGTGTGTTGGCCAAAATGGAAAATTGAAGCTGCCAGTACCGCATCGGCACCACCATGAATAATACCGTCCGCCAAATGCTGTAAATTACCCACACCACCGGAAGCAATCGTCGGTACCGTGACGCGGTCATTGATAGCACGCATCAGGGCAATGTCGTAACCGGCTTTAGTGCCATCGGCATCCATCGAAGTAATCAGTAATTCACCTGCACCGAAGTCAGCCATTTTCACAGCCCATTCAATCGCATCAATCCCGGTTTCTTTACGGCCGCCGTGGGTGAAAATTTCCCATTTGTGGTCGCCAGTTTTTTTGGCATCGATCGCCACTACGATACACTGCGCGCCAAAGCGTTGAGATGCTTCCTGCACAAACTCGGGATTATAAATCGCAGCCGAGTTGATGCTGACTTTGTCTGCACCGGCATTGAGCAATAAACGGATATCTTCGACTTTACGGACACCACCACCGACAGTCAGAGGCACGAATACAGATTCGGCCATACGTTCAACAGTTCGGTAAGTCGTGTCGCGTCCATGATGTGTAGCAGTAATATCAAGGAAAGTAATTTCATCGGCACCTTGTTCATTATAACGGCGCGCCACTTCGACCGGGTCACCCGCATCACGAATATCAAGGAACTGAACACCCTTGACCACGCGGCCGTTATCCACGTCCAGACAAGGAATAATACGTTTAGCTAGCATAAATTTTTCCAATTATTACAGCCGATTATGAAACTCACCCACGCAAGCGCTACACCTTGGCAGATGGAAACGGTATTCTAGCAAAATTATGTAAGTTTTTTCGCAGGTTTTCTATGTCGGTTTATACCACTTTGACTTTAAAGGAAGTTCAGGATTTTGCAGCGCCTTATGGTTTAAAGGCGATTGATCTGATTCCCATTCAAGGCGGTATTCAAAATACCAACTACTTTTTAGTCTGCGAAGACCAGCAATATGTGCTGACGGTGTTTGAAGATATGGATGAGCGGGCAGCGGGTGAACTGGTTCCTGTGCTAGAACATCTGGGTCGGGCCGGGTTGGCCGTTCCCGTACCTTTGTCGCATTCATGCAAAGCCATTCACAGCATTAAAGATAAACCGGCACAGATTGCACCGCGCCTGATGGGTGAACATCCGATGCCATCTACCATCGCGCAGGTAGAGGCGATTGCAGTCGCTCAGGCAAAAATGCATGTGGCTCTCAAAGACTTTAACCTGCAACGTAATTTCGTGCGTGATCATGCGTATTGGCTGGCAGTGTCTCAAGAGATCAAACCGAGCTTGAGTCCGGCAGATAAAGTCTTGCTCGGTAAATTATTAGGTTTATATGAAGCCTTGACGGCGGTATATCCGGACCGTCCACGCGGTTTTATTCATTCCGATCTGTTCCGTGACAATACCTTGTTTGAAGGCGATCAGCTGAATGGCATTCTGGATTTTTATGAGCTGAATAAAGATGAATGGTTGTTCGATATCGCCATTACTTTAAATGACTTCTGTACCGAATATCCTGACGTGGTCTTAAACGAAGAAAAAGCGATTGCCTTTTTAAATGCCTATGAAACGATTCGTCCTTTAACCAGTGATGAACGCGCCTGCCTGGAGTTATATCTGGCTATGGCAGCAGGACGGTTCTGGATGATGCGTCTGCAGGTGGCACAGCGTAATGCAGCATTAGGCCGTACGGGCGAAGATATTTTGCAAAAAAATCCGGACGAAATGCGTAATATGCTGATTGAACGCTTAAAATTCGTCACCGCTTAAACAATCAAATCAAAAGGGGTAGGGGATATGCGCGATCAGGGACGTTTGGTGGAATGGTTTGATGATCAGGGCTATGGTTTTATCCAGCCCAGTGACCCAGCTAAAGATCGCGTATTTCTGCATATCAAGGACTTTGCCAAGCCTGGCCCACGTCCAATCGTGGGCTGTGCGCTGGATTATCTGGTCATTCTGGATGAACGCGGCCGTTATCGCGCGCAACAAGTGATGTACCTGAAAGCATCTCAAGCCAAAAGTCTGCAAGCAAAATTTAAACCGTCCAAGTCACAGCAGACACAGAAATTACAGCCGATGCAAATTGCCTGTGTGCTCTATATTCTTTTTCTGGTGGCTTTAACCTTGGGCGGTTTACTCAGTGGATTAGTGTTGTTGCTGGTCAGTCTGATGAATGCGCTCAGTTACTGGCTTTATGCCCAAGATAAGGAAGCGGCACAGCTGGGTAATCGCCGTATTCCGGAAAATACCCTGCATCTGGTGGCCTTCTTGGGCGGCTGGCCGGCAGCTTGGCTGGCACAGCAGAAATTACGGCATAAAACACAAAAACAACCTTTCCGGCAGATATATTTTTGTACCATAGTCTTTAACATCATTTTGATTATATGGTTGATTTCCCCATTGAATAGTTTAAATATCTAGGGGGAAGTACTAGGAGGGGACGTGAACTATTCCATTGATAAAGATTCAAACCGCACACTGACTTTTGCACTGTACATTTTATATATTGTGGCCATTTTTAGTGCTGGCCTGCTGGCTCTTGTGGCGTTGATCATTAACTATGTGAAACGGCACGATGTGCGCGGTTCCATCTTTGAAAGCCATTTTACCTGGCAGATCCGCAGTTTCTGGTGGTATCTGTTCTGGAATATCGTCGCCTTTATTCCATTTTTCTTTTTGTTCTTTACTGGTGAAGATCCTAACCTGTTTGCAGGGGTCGCATTTGGTGCATCCGCGTTCTGTTTAGTGGTGGTGGTTTTGGCCTGGATCTGGATTGTGTATCGGGCGATTCGCGGCATCATGCGCTTAAATGACAATAGACCGATGTATAGCAAATAATTTTAGCCGTATTTCCCTAGAGAAAAAAATCCCCCTTTTTATAAGGAGGATTTAGCGGAATTAAGAAAGATCTTGCTTTAATTCTTCTGTTGGTTGTTTTCTGAAAAACTTCGGTTTCCATTCACTGGCAATCACGCCCAGTACCACCAGCAATCCGCCTAATAAAGCCAGTGACGGTAAACGTTCTCCGGCCAGACGGCCAAACAGGGTTGCCCATACCGGTTCGCCGGCATAGATAATTGCCGCCTGTGATGGATCGACCATGCGCTGCGCCCAGTTCATCACCAGTTGGATTAAGGCACTGGCAATGCCTAAACCGACTAAAATTCCTGCCAGATGCCAGTGAAATTCAGGTAACTGAGATTCACCTAATACGGGCGCGATCATGAGGCAGAACACGGACGCAAAAATCAGTTGCAGCACCGTGACCCGGCGTACATTGACTCGGTCAGCGAAATGGCTGATAAAAATAATCTCCAGTGCAATCGCGATGGAACCGAGCAACGTCAGGGTTTGCCCGAAACTGAGCTGAATTGCAGCAAAGCCATTGCCTGTCAAAAACACCAGACCGATAAAGGCAAACAGCGCTCCGATCCAGGTCATGACATGCGGTTTTTTACGGAACATGAGCCAGAGCAGGATCGGAACCAGTGGAACATATAAGGCGGTTAAAAAAGCCGACTCACTGCTGCTAATGGTCTGCAAGCCCACAGTTTGGGTGCCGTAACCGATGGCGATCATGATCCCAATCACTGCGCCAGCGAACACTTCTTTCAGGTTCATGCCTTTTAGCGACTTCAGTGAAATTAGGGTGACGGCAAGCGCTGCCGCAGCAAAGCGCAGGCCGACAAACATAATCGGACTGCTAAAATTTAGCCCGTATTGCACAGTAATAAAACTGCCGCCCCAGATAATGGTGATCATGATCAGGGCAAGTTGCGGTGCTTTCACCAACCAGCCGGAGTGATTTTTAGAAATAAGTGTAGACATGCCAGGAGATCAGAAAATTAAAAAATAAAAAAGAGGTCCGAAGACCTCTTTTACAGCAGGCTTAATTATAGCGCCTGTTGCTCATCTAGCAATAACTGTGCTTCACGCAAGCTTAATGTACCTTCGTAAATCGCACGGCCGGTAATTGCGCCCAAAATACCCGGTTGGTCTTTCAGATTACGCACATCATCCAGATTGGTCACACCACCAGATGCAATCACAGGCAAACCTGAGTATTGCGCCAGATTCACGGTTTGCTCAATATTCACACCCTGCATCATGCCATCACGTGCGATGTCCGTGTAGACAATGCTTGAAACGCCAGCATCGGCAAAACGTTTCGCCAGGTCAGTAGCCTTGACATCAGTCACATTGGCCCAGCCATCTGTTGCTACCATGCCATTCATGGCATCAATCCCAACAATAATATGACCAGCAAATTTTCGACATGCTTCTTCAACAAATTCAGGATCCTGAACTGCTTTGGTGCCAATGATCACAAAAGAAACACCGGCTTGCAGATAATGCTCGATGGTTTCCAGAGAACGGATACCACCACCAATCTGGATCGGCAAATCAGGCTGAGATCGGACAATGGCTTCAACCACTGGCTTATGGATTGGTGTACCTGCGAAAGCACCATTTAAATCTACTAAATGCAAGCGGCGAGCGCCTTCATTTACCCAATGCTGTGCTGTTGCGACCGGATCGTCTGAAAATACGGTATCGTCTTCCATACGACCTTGTTTTAAACGGACACATTTGCCATCTTTCAGGTCAATTGCAGGGATGATCAGCATGCTTTCGCTCCTTGCTTAATCTTTAGAATGAATTTGAGTGTATTCATCTTAGCAAATAAAGTCGAAATTTCTAACTCTTAAACGGTATGAATAAAGAAAACCTGTCCATAGATAGGTAGCAGTGAGGTCATTTATTTTAATGGATTTAATGATTCGTCTCTTGAATGGAGATCAGCTTTTCCAAAACGGGTCGTGTACTGAGCTGGTCGATAATCGAAGCTATAAGATCCGCTAAAGTCACAACTTTCTCATCGACCGCGCTCATCACAGCTTTTATGCGTACATCAAGTTGCTATGACTAGCATCCTAATGAAGCACTTAAGCCGTCGATGAAGGACGGATTCTCAATTTCAGTGAAGTATTGGGAATCTCTCTGGGTAATAAATCCCGACGCAGTAATTCTTCGAATACCAGCACAGGTGCATAGGCATCTGCGGCTGCATAATCAATTTGTGCCGGGCTGAGCTTCTTGCTGGCCCAGTTCGAGGTGCTAATCCGTTTTGATTTAGGAAAATTTACTTGAAATAGCAAAGCCATGGCATTTTTTAATCCGACCGGATTGTTTAAACCAAAAGCTTTAAAACATTTGGACAGTTCAATCACACTATTCAGTTCAATGCCTTTTTTACGGAACAGGTGCGCATCATTTTTCAGGCCAAAACCGACCTTGATCTGCTCGCGACTGGCAAAGATCGGTTTAAGAAAATCCCAGATCGAATCATTCATTTGAAATAAATAGGCTTTATCTAAAGTGGCCAGCTGAATCAGATGTGGCCCGGTAGAAACCTCACCGACTTTAAAGGTGGGCTTAGATTCAGAATCGAAACCCAGGACTGCATGGCTTTTTAGTTCCTGTTCAAGAGCATGACATTGTTCCAGGCGATTAATCACCTGAATCTGTTGCATCGGAAGATTTTGAAATACAGGAAAGGCCTGAATTTGTTCTTTGCTTGGTAAAATGTCCAGCAGCTGTTCCATACGCATTAATCATGAAATGAATGCGTTCAGCTTAATCACTTTTCTAGCGCTAGGCAAAAATAAAGCCCATAAAGAATGAGCTTTATACAAAATTTAAATAGCATTAATCAGTGTGATAGCTACTCTGTTCCATCTGCGCCTGTTGAGCACGCGTCACATAGTCTTGATAAGCTGGGATTGCAATCGCGGCTAAAATACCGATTGGAAAAATAAGTACATAAATCAATCCCAACACCTTTTCCCAAGCTTTGGTGGTACGTCGCGGGCCGTATTGATTGCTTCTGTCATCACCTTTGGCAAAAATCAGATAAAGGATAAAAATCAGATTGAGTAGCGGAACCAAGATCAGCAGCGATAACCATCCAGTATGATTGCGGTCATGTAGACGGCGAATAGTAAAAACAAAACTAAAATAAAGCATGACCAAGTAAGCGAGTCCGATGAGAACAGTTGCAACCATGGATGAGCCTGCCAAGGCAGAGCTATCCATAAATAGGCCAGGTGAAAAAGCTGCAATGATCCCAATGATGATCAGGAGCGAAAAGGTCATTAGCATGTTCCAGCCGAGATAAGACAAGCGGCCAAAACGACCATTTGGGCTTAAAGCTGATTCATTGCTTGGATAGTGTGGATTCATTATTGTATTTCCCCTGAGTTTAATTATTTTTAAATATAATGATTTACTTCAACATCATAACAATTTTAATGACTAAAAAATAGTCAGAATCACTAGCAGTGAACTAATCTAAATGAATAAAAAAGCCCGCAATCTGCGAGCTTTTTAGAGGAAAGAAAAATCAGATGTTCCAGTCCACAAAGTTTTTCAATAACTGTAAACCGGCGGTATGGCTCTTTTCCGGATGGAACTGGGTCGCAAACAGGTTTTCTTTATGAATCGCTGTGCAGAACTCAATGCCATAGGTACAAGTAGCTGCCACCAATTCTGAATCTTGTGGTTCTACATAGTAACTGTGCACAAAGTAGAAACGCGCGTCCTGTTCGATATTGTTCCACATCGGATGATCAGGCTCGACCTGATGCACCTGGTTCCAGCCCATATGCGGCACTTTTAAGCCCGCCATTTCTGGGAAATGCTTAACCGCACCTTCGAAAATACCCAGTGCATCGGTACCACCATTCTCTTCAGAATGCTGCATCAAGGCTTGCATGCCGACACAAATGGCCAATACCGGTTTGTTAAATACGGCATTGCGTACCACTTCATCAATCCCGGCTTCGTGCATGCCTTGCATACAGTCACGCATCGCGCCTACGCCCGGAAAAACAATCTTGTCTGCTTGTGTAATCAGTTTTGGATCATTGGTCACATCAACCGTGGCACCGACATGTTCTAATGCTTTTGCCGCAGAGTGCAAATTTCCCATGCCATAATCAAGAAGGGCAATACGGGTCATTACAGTGTACCTTTGGTTGAAGCTACCGTATTGGCAGCACGTGGATCTACTTCACAGGCCATACGCAGCGCACGCGCAAATGCTTTAAATACGCTTTCGATCTGGTGATGGCTGTTTTTGCCTTTCAGGTTGTCGATATGCACCGTCATCAAGGAATGGTTTACAAAGCCCTGGAAAAACTCAGAGAATAAATCCACATCAAAACGGCCGATCATGGCACGGGTAAATGGAATATCCATAAACAGACCCGGACGACCAGACAGATCCACCACGACACGGCTTAAAGACTCATCGAGTGGCGCATAGAAATGACCATAGCGTTTCAGGCCTTTTTTATCGCCTAATGCCTGTGCAAATGCCTGACCCAGCGTAATACCGCAGTCTTCCACAGTATGATGGTCGTCAATTTCCAGGTCGCCATCACAATGAATATCAATATCAAACAGGCCATGCCGCTTGATTTGATCAATCATATGATCTAAAAAGGGAATACCCGTGTTTAAGGTGCCTTGACCAGTACCGTCGAGATTCAAACGAACTCGAATTTTGGTTTCGTTGGTATTTCTTACCACTTCACTGATACGATCTGTCATAGACACGTTCCTCAAATACGTCAAAATGATTGATGTAGAAAATATTTTCGCCGTGACGAAGTCACCGCATATTAGATTGCTCAGGAGGGTTTATCAATGCCTATCACCGTACATGCTTATACTTCTTTAGAAAATGACGAAGTGCGCAGCCAGCTTGAGCGACTGTATGACACGAGCCCGGAATTTAGCGACGGGTCAGATGCCATGGAACAACTAGAGCAAAACCTTGCACAGTATACCTCAGTTTATAGCGCAGAATTTAATAGCAAAATTATTGGGGCAATCTGGTGCACCGGACAGGGCGAAAGCCGGATTCTGGAAAATATCGTCGTACATCCGGCCAACCGTGGTCGTGGCGTTGCAGAAAGGCTGGTGAGCGAAGTTTGCCGCATGGAAGAAGAAAAAGGCGTGAAAAAGTTTGTGCCGGGCTGTGGGGCCATTCATCGTTGTCTCGCCAATCTGGAAAAGATCTAAAGATAGCGCAGTCAGAAGCAGCCTTAAGGCTGCTTTTTTATGTAAATAACCGCTTAAATCTGTTTTATTGCTGAGGTCTTTGGTAAACACTGTTCGATTTATGACTCAAATTGACGCGAGTTGATGGAAAAGTAAACATTTGAAGAAAATTATTCTCTCTGCTCTTGACGATTTACAACTGAAACTGTTTAATACGCGACATCGGCGTGATAGCTCAGTAGGTAGAGCAACGGATTGAAAATCCGTGTGTCCCCAGTTCGATCCTGGGTCTCGCCACCATATTTTAAAACGATTTCAAAGTTTTCAATCCCTGATCCCATCAGGGATTTTTTTTAGGCCAAAAATCAGCCACTCAAATATTTTTTTCATAATTTTGATTGACTAATGAGGCTAGATACGGCTTAATACACCGCATCGGCGTGATAGCTCAGTAGGTAGAGCAACGGATTGAAAATCCGTGTGTCCCCAGTTCGATCCTGGGTCTCGCCACCATATACAAAAAATCCTCAAACTTGGTTTGGGGATTTTTTTTTGCCTGCACCAAAGCCAGATCAGCATTCTTTTCTATTATTCAGTTGTTTCAATTTCTTCTTTTTCGACGTTTCCTGCCTTTTTATGCATCATTGACCGTTTATCAAACTTAACAATAGGCACTGGCATTATTTGTAAGATTTAGCTTTGACGCTTTCCCTTTTCCAAACGAGGGTGAAAATGATGAATCTCCTAACACCAATTAAACTCGGCTTTCTTACGGCCTGTACTACTTTTAGCCTACCGATATTAAGCCATGCTGCGCCTGCTGCTGATTCAGTGGTGTTGCCGACTCTGACCGTCATGGCGGAACCGGAACTGCGCGCCGTGACTGAAAAAATGTTGCCTTATCAGGAACAGAACAGCCAGCGTAAAGCACTACAAATGCGCCTGATGAAAATTGAACGTGAAATTCAGGCTTATAGCGTGGACGGCGACATAGTGGCGAATATTGATGTGATGCGTGCACCTGCCGATCCTGATCTGGATAGCTTGCCTGTGGTGTTTCGCGAATATGTATTGGCCATCGCACAGGGCTTGCAGTCTTCAGACCCAAGAAATGGGGTATATGTACTGCTGCAACCTTTTGGAATTAACCGCGATGCCACCAATGTGAATATTGTTCGGGAACAATTCGATCCGAACCGGCTGAATCTGAGCCTGCCATTTAATTCCCCATAATGTGCGCCTGTCGGTCTAGATAACTTTGTTAAACGAGCTTATTAAATCTGCCATGCAACGAGATCGACAAATAGTGTGCTGGGAAAGGGTAGCTTTGTGAGGGGAGCAATTTCTGTCTAAGCTAGACATATTATTGGAAAAATCAAATGCCTTGAATTGTGTTTAAAAAATAAGCATAGTGGATGTAAATCAACAAGATCTGACTGACAGAGCTGGAGCGTATACATGCCGCGTGTTTTTATGATTGTAGCCGCTGTGACACTGGCAATTTTTATTGGGCTGTTTTATCAGAATTCGGTTCAGCAAAAACATCAGGCCGAGCTGCTCGAATATGAAACCGTGCTCGAAGAAAAAACCGAGAGCATTGCGCAGCAGGCACAGGACTGGTCTAAACCGATTCAAATTAAGCTTGAGGATGACCGTCTGGATGGTGACTATGCCATCATGGCAGAATTTATGCTGGGGCAATTGCGCGACAGTGCCGAGGAACGCAATCAGTATCTACGCGACTTAAAAGCCGCCAACTGGCAGAATTTTCTGAATATCGACCGCTTGGCCAAGGATCAGGCACAAGGCTATAAAGAAACTGAAGCCATGCTCAAGCAAGTCCATCAAATTGTGAACAGCTATCAGCAGAAAATCCAGCAGCGCGATGCCGAGCTGATCGACAAGGCGCAGCAACTGGATATTAAAAACCGTTATCGCCAGCAACTGAGCCTGACCCTGAAAGACAGTCAGCAAAATAGTAATGCACATGTCATTTTTGAAATTGAAAAACAGACTCTGGCCAAGGCCGATGCCTTATTTACAGTACTGAAAAAGCATAAATGGCAAAAGAAAAATAACACCTTTATGTTCTATGACGATAAAGCCGTGCAAGAATTTAATGCGCTGTATAAAGAAATGCTGCACTTGAATAAACAGATGGAACGAGTGGCGACTGCCAATCAGAAAGCGGTTGAAAACAAGTTGTAGCATGACCTAGATGACAGGATTGCCATAGGACTGTCATCTGCTGTTCAAACTCGCTTGCTAAATTGAAGGGGTCGCACAGATCACGACATAACATTCAAGCAGGTGAGTCATGCAAACAATTCAGGTTTTTGCTGATATTCAGCAGGTGTACGGTGAGTTTGTCGCAAATAAAACAGATCCAAAATTAGAAAGGATGAATAACGGGGACAAGAACCGGTTGTTCTTGAATCAATATTTCACGCTGATCGAGGACTGGCACTATACCGAACAGATTGTGATTCAGTTCAATCAGCAGTATTTCAGTCTGGATCTGGGGAGCGCACCGGATTTTATGGATCAGGACAAATACATCAACTGGCTAAAGTCGGAACTGCTGCATTAATCAAGTCGCCATATTCCTCATTGATATACAACCGAGCTGTCTCAAGAGAGGCAGCTTTTTTATTTTGATAGAAAACTGGTATTGATCTTGCTGTTGCATCGGCACAGCGCAAACAGGCGCTGATTCCAATTCCGATTTGAACAGGCTATGCTGAATTAATTACCGCTGCCAAAAGAATGACAGGCGGAGCATGGATGATAAGGAGGACAAAAAATTATGCAACAGTTGAGATGTTATAAGGAACTTCCAGTCTGGAACCAGCAGAGTATTCCTCAGGGCTTCAAGAATCAACACAATACCAAAGCGGGTACGTGGGCGAAACTGACAGTATTAAAAGGTGAGCTGCGTTTTGCCATGCTGGAAGAATCTGGTGCGGTGCAATCAGAGCATGTGTTTACACCAGAGCAGCAACCGCCATTTATTGAGCCTGAGGCCTGGCACAAAATTGTTTCTGCCAGTGAGGATGTCGAATGTCAGCTGCGTTTTTACTGTCGGCCTGAGGATTACTTCATCAAGAAATATCAGTTGAATCCTACCCATTCTGAAGTGCTGGCCGCCATGCCCTATTTAAAAGGTGGTCGTGCGCTGGACGTCGGCTGCGGTACAGGGCGTAATGCGCTTTATTTAAGCCAGAACGGCTTTAATGTCGATGCTTGGGATGTCAACGAAAACAGTTTGCAGACTTTAAGACAGATTGTACAGACGGAACAGATTGATCATGTGCAGGTGCAGCGCCGCGACCTTAACACGGATACCAGTATTGCAGGCCAATATGACTTTATCTACTGTACCGTGGTGATGATGTTCCTTGAGGCGAAAACCATTCCACCGCTGATTGCACAGATGCAGCAGGCGACCGTGCCGGGTGGCTATAACCTGATTGTCTGTGCCATGGATACGCCAGGTATTCCGGCACAAGCCGATTTTCCATTTGCTTTTCAGCCGGGGGAGTTGCGAGGGTATTATGAGGGCTGGAATATTGTGAAATACAATGAAGATATCGGTGAGCTATACCGTGTCGATGCACAAGGTCAGCGGATTAAGCAGCATTTTGCCACGATGCTAGCGCAAAAGGCTGAATAGAAGATTGAGGATTTTTAATTCCTGAATTTAAATTAAATCATCCAAAACAAAAAAAAGATGTCAGGATGACATCTTTTTTTTATGCTTTAAAAACTTAAGCAGCTTTCTTGAACCAAGAGAACCAGCCTTTTTTCTCAGCTTTTGATTCTGCTTTTTCAGCTGCCGCATCTTTGGTTTCTACTGCTTCAGTTTTCGCAGCTTCAACGTGTTGTTCTGCTGTAGCTTGAGCTGTTTCTAATTGAGTCGTCGCTTCTGTTTTTACTGCTTCAGCTTTAGTTTCAGCCGCTTGTTGATTTGCAGCAACAGTCGCTTGAGTCGCTTCAACTTTCGCTTGTACAGGTGCAGCAGTTTCTTTAGCAACAGTTTGGGTTGTTTTGGTTACAACAGTTGCTGGCGCAACTTGAACTTCAGTTGCCATTGCAGATGCAGAAGTCGCTACGATTGCAGTCGCGATCATTGTTTTAAGCATGTTCATATATACCCTTTTAAGGAAATAGGAAAAAAGAGGCTTGATCATACATTTATAAAATTTAAGTGATTCATAAATATGGTTTTATTGGTTGATTATTCAACTGAAATTACAAAGGAATAACATTTCATCTAGTTAAGAATTATAATTGTTTAAAACAAATAATTATTTTAGAGATTGTAGTGGGTCAACTTCAAACAAATGGATATATTACTTGCTCATCTTGTAATACAGTAAATAAGCTTCATGAGATTGGTGAACAAGGTCTTTATCATTGTGGAACTTGTAAAAATCCATTAATTTTTATTAATAAAGAAAAGCCTAAACCTGGTTTACTGAAAACTTTAATTATCGCAGGTATGATCGGGATTGCTGGTGGCGTAAGTATAAATCAGATTAAGGATGCTCTCAGACCAACTGAAATTAATTATTCCAAAATACAAACAAATTGGACAGGCACACAAGTTAGGCAGTTTGATCTCAATTGTAAGGCTAATTTGGCATTAGAGAAGAAAAAGTGGGATGCTGAGCGTATTGATAAAACATGTACATGTTTTACTACTTATGTTGTTGAAAATACAAAATATCCATTGTGGGGTAAATTAGATACTGAAGTGGTTGAAGCAGGTATAAAAGAATGCACGTAGTTAGTACAGAAGTAGTTCAATTAAACTTAAATACGAATTTGGGTAAATTTTTAAACTTGATTAATGACGTTTATGCAGGAAACTTAAAAGCTTTCAGTGATGCTTTTTCTGATACAGATGCTTCTTTTTATGAGCGGTTAAAAAAAGATATTCAAAGAGCAAAGCAAGGGTCATTAACCGTTAAGAAAGAAGATGCATTGAAAAAATATATTTTTTTCCTTGAATATAAGCAGTGGGAAAAGAACGCAGATACAAAATTTTTTAAGAAATTGGATCTACAATTAGATACAGCAGTTGAAGCACTATGTAAGGCAACTGGGCAGTAATCTGCCCAGTTAATTGGAATTATTTACAAGCACCTGGTACTCGACATGCACAGCTCGAAGGAGCATGGCAGGCATGATCATCTCCACAGCGTGCTTCTATTGTAAAATCAGGATATGGACCAAACCACAACTCATAAAGTTCCTTAGTACGTTCGAAGGTGTTTTTTAAATTTTGTTGATCTACTTCATCATTGATTCCAAAATATGGATAGTGGTGCAGATAAGCTCCAAAAATTTTTAAGCAATCCATGTGGTAATTTCGAGTATCTAAAATGTGAGCATGCCAAAACTCATCAACAAGTTTATTAGGTACTAGCGTTTCTTTTGGATAGAAATATTTTAACGCTAGAAAACGTTTATATTCTTGCTCTGCAAATTCGCAAACTTGTTTTGACATGGTGGCTTCATTACCTGATGTTAATTTAAATTTTAATTTACTGAAATTTAAACTCTCAATCGAGGTCGGCATATTTGATCTTGCTAGAGTAGCTGTATGGTTAAAGTCTATTGCTAAATTTCCCATTTCTTTTTCCTTAGTAGGTTTATAGCGTTGTTGCTATGTAGGAAATATTGCCATCTACCTTTATTTAGATTGGGGAATTTTAAGGGACAAAAAACCCCGCAATAAGCGGGGTTTCTTTTATCTCAGTATTTAATTAAGAATTAAACACGTTCGATAATGGTTGCAATACCTTGACCAAGACCGATACACATGGTCGCAAGACCGATTTGCGTATCTTGTTGTTCCATCACGTTCAGCAAAGTCGTCGTGATACGCGCACCAGAACAGCCCAATGGGTGACCCAATGCAATCGCACCACCGTTATGGTTCACGATATCCTGTTTGTCATAAATGCCTAAGCCCTTAAGAACAGACAAACCTTGTGCCGCAAATGCTTCGTTCAGTTCAAAAGTCTGAATATCAGCAATTGACAGGCCAGCACGTTTCAACGCTTTTTGCGTTGCCGGAACAGGGCCATAACCCATGATCGCAGCATCACAGCCTGCAACCGCCATAGAGCGAATTACAGCACGTGGCTTAAGACCTAAAGCTTGCGCGCGCTCAGCAGACATCAACAACATGGCAGAAGCACCATCAGACAAAGCTGAAGAAGTCGCTGCAGTTACTGTACCGCCTTTCGGATCGAAGACTGGACGCAAAGATTTGAACGATTCAAGGTTCGCATCTGGACGGATCACTTCATCGATATCACACAAGATTTTGTAGCCATCTGCATTATGCCCTTCAATGCCGACGATCTCGTTCTGGAATAGACCGTTTTCAGTCGCAGCCCAGGCACGGCGATGTGATTCCACACCGAACGCATCCTGTTCTTCACGGCTAATGCCGTTCATACGACCCAACATTTCAGCAGTTAAGCCCATCATGTTCGACGCTTTGGCATAATGCTTAGACGCTTCAGGATTCAGGTCGATGCCGTGCATCATGCCGACATGGCCCATGTGCTCAACACCACCAATGATGAAGATATCACCTTGGTTCGTTGCAATTTGCGCAGCCGCAGTGTGAATCGCCTGCATAGACGAGCCACAAAGACGGTTCACCGTTTGACCTGCAACAGTCTTCGGCAGGTCTGCCAGTAATGCAATATTACGGGCAATGTTCATACCTTGTTCTAGGGTTTGGTTAACACAGCCCCAGATTACGTCTTCAACTTCATGCGGGTCGAATTCGTTACGTACCAGCAGGGCACGGACAAGCTCAGCAGACATCGAGTCGGCACGTACATTGCGGAACATACCGTTTTTGGTTTTACCCATTGCTGAACGTACGCCATCAACGATGACAACGTCACGTGGATTTAAAGTAGCCATTCACGTTGCTCCTTAACCGTAGAATTTTTTGTTGTTAGCAGCCATTTCGCGCAACATTTCTGGCGCTTCATAAGCTTTACCAAGGTGCGCATACTTATTGCAAAGCGCAACATACTCAGCTACACCGGTTTGATCGATGTAACGGCATGGACCACCACGGAATGGAGGGAAACCAACACCCATGATCATGGCCATATCTGCTTCAGCAGCAGTGGCTACAATGTTGTCTTCCAGGCAACGAACAGTTTCGTTACAGAAAGCCAGCATCATGCGATCAATGATTTCCTGAGCGTCAAATTCACGTTTTTCCGCAGTTGCAACAGAGGCCACAAGCTCATACGCAGTTGGATCAACCACTTTGGCTTTTTTGCCTTTACGGTCAAGTTCATACTTGTAGAAACCAACGTCGTTCTTTTGACCCAGACGTTTGTTTTCGTACATCACCTGAATCGAACCTTTGAAATCAGGTTTCATGCGATCCGGGAAGCCTTCAGCCATGACTTCTGCACCATGTACGCCAGTGTCGATACCGACAACGTCCATCAGGTAAGCAGGACCCATTGGCCAGCCGAATTTTTCCATGACTTTATCGATTTGCTGGAAGTCAGCACCATCTTTAAGCAACAGGTCAAATGCACCGAAGTAAGGGAACAATACGCGGTTCACCAGGAAGCCCGGGCAGTCATTGACCACGATTGGTGTTTTACCCATTTTCTGAGCAAGTACTACAGTCGTTGCAATCGCTTCGTCAGAAGTCTTCGCCCCACGAATCACTTCAACCAGTGGCATCATATGTACCGGGTTAAAGAAGTGCATGCCCACGAAGTTTTCAGGACGTTCTAGGTTTTCAGCCAGGCGCGTGATTGAAATCGTAGAAGTATTAGATGCAATGATCGTGTTTTCACGTACTTTCGATTCAGTTTCTTTCAGTACGATGCCTTTGACTTTTGGATTTTCAGTCACGGCTTCGATCACGATGTCCACTTCTTTAAACTCGTCATAGCTTAAAGTCGGACGGATGCGCGCAAGAGTTTCACCCATTTGAGCAGGCTTCATCTTCTTACGTTCAACTTGTTTGGTCAGTAAACCGTTAGCTTCTTTCATACCCAAAGCAAGTTGCTGGTTACCGATGTCTTTCATGATGATCGGTGTGCCTTTGCTTGCCGCCTGGTAAGCAATACCACCACCCATGATACCCGCGCCTAGAACAGCCGCTTGGTTCACTGGATGCGCACCTTTTTCATAGCGCTTCGAGGTTTTTTTCACGATCTGGTCGTTCAGGAACAAACCGATCAATGCACCTGCTTGTGGTGTTACAGCTGCTTTGGCAAAGCCTTCAGCTTCAGCTTTCAGCGCGTCATCACGATGCAGGCTCGCACCCGCTTGCAGAGAATCAAGTAATAATTTTGGCGCAGGGTATTGAGCTGGATTGGCTTTTGCTAAAACCATGCCTTTCGATGAGTTAAACGCCATCATCTGTTCGATTGGGCTGAGTTTAACTGGATCAAGTTTTTCCTGACGCTTGGTTTTCCAGTCTAAACGGCCATGAATCGCCTGTTTCACCAGATCAAGTGCAGCATCTTGTAATTTGTCAGCAGGAACAACAGCATCGACTGCACCGTCTTTCAGTGCAGCAGCCGGCTTTTTAGGATTGGCCATTGCCATCCATTCTACCGCGTTGTCGATACCGATCAGACGGCTTAAGCGTACTGTACCACCGAAGCCCGGGAAGATACCCAGCTTGATTTCAGGCAGGCCCACTTGCGCCTGTTCTGACATGACACGGTAATCACACACCAGGCACATTTCGAAACCGCCACCCAGTGCCATGCCATTAATGGCAGCCACTTTAGGAATGTCGAGGTCTTCGAAGCTGTTAAAAATTTCATGTACTGGCATTGCCCAGTCAACAATCGCTTGTTCACCCTGAGCAAAGTTGTCGCCGAATTCAGTGATATCAGCACCTACAATAAATGTAGATTTGCCTGAAGTCACAATCAGACCTTGAATATCGGCATGGGAGACGGCTTCAATAGCAGCCTTGAAATCTTCAATCGTTGCACGGTTGAATTTGTTAACGGACTCACCTTGTAAGTCAAAGCGGAATTCTGCAATCCCGTCCTCAAGCATTTGGACGGTAATGGCATTGCCAGCGTGGATCATGCCCTGATCTCCTTTATTTTGGAGGACTTCTAAGTTGATGTTGTGAAGCAAGTGCGCATGTCCCGCGCACTTTTTGACTTCGCTAATCTTACGATAACTATATCCAAAAAGAACATAACAAGTTGTATCAAGCCGTGACGCAATGGTCATCAATTTCTGCCAGACTGATCCGACCAGCTATGACTTTTCCTTTCAGTTTTCTAAAAGCAGATGAACCAAAGATTTTGTTTCAATTCATTATTTTTTATCAATCAGCCTGATAGATATGGAGCAGGGTGACTGATTTTCAAGGTGCATTTCTAGCGGAGTTTTGTCAATTCAGTCAATTTCCATCCTTGAACATGCCATTTTTAGCCTCAAAGCATGCTGAGCGCAGGGCTTTCAGGTCTTTGCTGATAGTGTTCAATCAGCACAAATAAAAGCGCAGTAGCTCATTTGGGTTGCTGAACTTTTCTGATGAGATCAACAATGAGAACGATCCTGTCGATGTGTGATTTGAAATAATTTCCATCCTGCCGGGTTGAATCCCTGTCATCTGCTATGGAATTGTTTATGATGATCATGCACCAAGATATGGGGGATATCGATGCACGTGTTTTGTTCTAAAAAAGACTGGTGGCTACTGGCTTTTGTGATTTGTATGAGTGGCCTGTTGCTGCAACTGCTGCTGACCATGCAGGCCAAAGGGACCATGCAGCAATATCCGCTGCATACTACGGTTTATGTCCTGACCATTATTATTCTATGGTGGCCGCTATGGAGTACGCGCTATGTGGTGGACAATGGGATATTGACCATAAAAAGCCTGTGGTTAAGCTGGAAGATTCCCTTAAGTGAAATCCAATCCATTCAGCCGACAGACCACTCTATCATTGCGCCAGCCTTATCCTTGAAGCGTCTGCGGATTGATTATACGGAAGACGGCGTGCAGAAATTTGTATTGGTCTCACCCAAGAATCAGACCGCTTTTATGCAGGCGCTTCAATCGCATAAAAACGGAGAGTGAGTCTGAATCATTTAAGCTTTTGCCTGCTCAGGCAGAACCACCAACTGTCCATCGATACAGTCCAGATGCAGACTGAACTGCTCAGGCTGGTTTAAAAAATACAGCGCCAGAATTGGTTCCAGTTCGGTACGTATCTTGCGACCCAAATGTCGTGCGCCGTAACGAATATCATGGTCCTGATAGAAATAGGCTTTGGCTGCAGCGCTTAAATGTACGCTGCGTTGCTGATGTTGCAAGCGTTTGTTCAGTTTATCCAGTTCAATTTCGACCAGACGTGGCAGGGCATCATGCTGTACCGCCTGATAATGTAGGCTGCGGTCAATCCGGTTCAGAAATTCAGGGTCGAATTTACGTTGCATGACTTTTTCAATGATGTTCTGGATGGGTACGCGCTTCAGACACAGGGCTTGCATTTTTTCTGGCAGATAACTGAGTTTGTCCAGATATTGCTGAGCGGCCTGTGCCCCGATATTGCTGGTCATAAAGATCATGCAGTTGCGAAAATCGATAGTTTTGGTGCCCGCTGTCAAGGTCAGCCGGCCAGTATCCAGCACGTTCATCAAGCCTCGAATCACTTCGTTACTGGCTTTTTCTAGCTCATCAAACAGCATGATGCCGGGACGGGTATGGCTGCCGGCAATCGCAGTTTCATCAAACAGGCTGTGACCTTCCTTTGATCCCACATAACCGGGCGGTGCGCCGGTCAAAGCCGCGGCATAATGCTCCTGTGCCAGAGTATTCATATCAATCCGGCAAAAGGCATCCGGGCGACCATAGATCGCTTCTGCAATCAGACGCACGGTTTCAGTTTTACCCACACCGGTTGGGCCGAGCATCAGAGTGACCGAAAGTGGGCGATCCGGACTGGAAAAATCTGCCTTGACCACATGCAGCATCTTTTCAATTTCGTTTAAGGCTGCATCCTGTCCAATAATCCGTTCGCGTAGCAGTAGCATCACGCTATTGGGTTCAAAATGAAAACGCGGTTTGCCAATCAGGCGATCACGTTCAGACAAGTGATGTGTGGAGGTGGATGGTTGAACAATATGGATGCCCGGTTGCTGCATGGTCATGCGAATCATCTCAAAACTAGACCCTTTGAGCATAGCAAAGTTATATCTTGAAATTTAGAGCTTTTAGCAATTAGAACACGGTGAAAGCGATATAGATCAATAGCATGATGGCTTGGATAATTAATTTTAGGTGGCAGCTTCAGGGAAATTTTGTGTTTTCGCTTGAAAATGACGTAATAATCATCACATATATCTGCAGATTGCATGTGAAAAATAGGCTTTAGGTGAACGAAAACGCACGCCCCCATCTCGAGAAAATCCTGGCCAATATGACCAGCTTGCCCGGGGTCTACCGGATGTATGGTAAAGACGGCGAATTATTGTATGTGGGGAAAGCCAAAAATCTGAAAAACCGGGTCTCCAGCTATTTTGTCAAAACATTGGATCATCCTAAAACCCAGGCCTTGGTGGCACGGATTTATGATATTCAGACTTTGGTGGTACGTTCTGAAACTGAAGCCTTGTTGCTGGAACAGAACCTGATCAAGCTGCATCATCCGCCGTATAACATCATGCTGCGTGATGACAAATCTTATGTCTATATTTTTGTTTCGGCAGATAAACCCTATCCGCGTTTAGCCAGTGGGCGCGGCAAGGGTAAGCATCAGGTCGGAAAGTTTTTTGGGCCTTATCCGAGTGCTTATACGGCGCGGGATACTCTGGTGGTGCTACAAAAACTGTTCAATGTGCGTTCCTGTGAAAACAGTTTTTTTGCCAACCGGACCCGTCCTTGTCTGCAATACCAGATCAAACGCTGCTCTGCGCCCTGTGTCGGATTTATTTCTCCGGAAGACTATAAGGCAGATGTCGATAACTCGATCCGCTTTTTGCAGGGTGATACCAAGGAGCTGAATCAGGAACTGATCGCAAAAATGGAAGCGGCCGCTGAAGCGCTGGAATTTGAAAAAGCGGTATTCTATCGTGACCGGATGGCGCTGTTAAGAGAGGTGCAGTCACAGCAGGCGATCTATAAGCTCAAAGGCGAAGCGGATATCCTGTCGATTGCCTATCAGGCCGGGGTGACCTGTGTGCAGATCATGCATGTGCGCAACGGTAAAATGTTGGGTGGAAAAAGTTATTTCCCGGATATGCTCAGTGATGACCTAGGGCAGATGCTGGCCGATTTTATTGCCAATTTTTATTTTCAGGTGGCCGATGAAATCCCGGCTGAACTGATTGTCAATGTTGAAGTCGCTGACCGCAAGGAACTGGAAGCAGCACTCTCGCAGCATTTTGACAAGAAAATCCAAATCAAGTCCAAGGTACGAGAAACCCGCGCGGAATGGCTGGAACTGGCGCAGATGAATGTACAGCACGCGATTCAGGGCAAGCTGGCCAATCATATAGAATTAAATGAGCGTTTTCATCAGCTGGAGCAGGTGGTCGGCCGTCCTGTAGACCGGATCGAGTGCTTTGATATTTCCCATACCATGGGCGAAGATACCGTGGCGTCCTGTGTGGTCTTTGACAGTGGCGGAGCACGCAAGCGCGACTATCGCCAGTTTTCCATTCATGATATCCAGGCAGGTGATGATTATGCCGCCATGCGTCAGGCGCTGACCCGTCGTTATAAAAAAGCCCTGTTGCCAGACTTGCTGCTGATTGATGGTGGCAAGGGGCAATTGCACATGGCAATGGAAGTCATGCAGGAACTGGGACTGGATGCCTTTATGGTCGGTGTGTCCAAAGGTGAGGGACGTAAGCCTGGTCTGGAAACCCTGCACTTTACCGATGGCAGTAAAATTCAATTACCGGAAGACCATAAAGCACTGCATCTAATACAGCAGGTACGTGATGAAGCACACCGCTTCGCGATTACCAAACACCGTGCCAAACGCGATAAAAAGCGTGGCTCATCGGTACTGGAAGTGATTCCGGGGTTGGGACCCAAACGCCGTCGTGACCTGCTGACCCATTTTGGCGGGATTCAGGGCGTACTGAAAGCCTCAGAACGAGATCTGCAACTGGTACCGGGACTGGGTTCAGTCATGGCCAGAATGATTTATAAAGTGCTGCATGAATGACGCGTGGCTTAAATGCAAGGGCCAAAGTGCGCATTGACGCTTGGGTCACGTGACATTCACAACCTGAAGAATTTTGCCGAATATACTGAGCATCAAGACTTACTGAGGGATCAACATGTCTTTGCATGCACTTTATGCACAAATTGCCGAACAGGAATGGGTAGAGTTTCCACAGGGATGGTTACAGGGTCGTACTCTGTATGGTGGTCTGGCTGCCGCGATGATGATGCAGAAAGCCGTCACTCACATCAATGATCCGGCCAAGCATTTACTCAGTTGCAGTGTGACCTTTGTCGGCCCGATTCAGCAAGCCAAAGTACGGTTGACGGCTGAAATCCTGCGGCAAGGCAAGTCAGTGACCACGATTGAAGTGCGCTTATGGCAGGACGACGCGGTGCAAAGTATTCTGATTGCCAGTTTTGGTATTTCCCGTGATTCAGAGATTCAGGTACAGCAACAAGTTCAGGCACCCGACTATGCTGCGCCAGAGCAGCTGTTTCAGATTCCTGCGGGTTATGGTATGCCAGACTGTTATGACCATTTCGAAGTAGCCTGGGCGGATGTCAATCTACCTTGTAGTGCCAGTCCTCGTCCGGACTTTGGTGGCTGGTGCCGGTTTCATCCCGAAAAGCATTGCAACCGTGAATTTCTGGTCGCCGACCTGATGGCTATTTTTGATATCTGGCCACCTGGGGTGTTGCCGATGTTTAAAAACATGGCGCCTGCGAGTAGTCTGACCTGGACAGTGACCTATGTGCATCCGGTTCAACATCAATTGCATGATTGGTTTAAATATAAAGTATTTACCGACTATGCTGCGGATGGTTATGCGACGGAGCATGCCTATCTCTGGGATGCCGAAAATCGCCTGATTGCGATGGCAAGACAAACAGTGACGGTGTTTGCCTAGTGACACTGCAAGTCAATTCGTATAAAGTGAAGCCTATTAATGATGGATCAAACCTCTAAAAAAGTGTGCATTTTCATCGTACATGAGGGGAACAATTGGCGGTGTCTATGACTACAGGTCGTATCCTGAATATTCCAAATATCTTGACCTTGGCGCGTATCGCTCTTATTCCGGTATTTTTATTGGTGGCTTACTGGCCACCTGCAATGGGCTTTGATGCCCATAACCCCGACATGACGCGGCATATTATTTTGACCACGATTTTTGTGGTGGCTGCAGTAACGGACTGGTTTGATGGCTATCTGGCACGTACATTAAACCAGACTTCTGCTTTTGGACGTTTTCTCGACCCAGTTGCAGATAAATTGATGGTCGCAGCTGCACTGATTGTGCTGGTGCAATGGCAGCCTTCCATGTCGATGGCTTTTGCTGCGATTGTAATTATTTCGCGTGAAATTACCGTTTCAGCCCTGCGTGAATGGATGGCAGAACTCGGTGCGCGGACCAATGTTGCGGTTTCAACAGTGGGTAAATACAAAACCGCTTTTCAGATGATCGCCATCACAGTATTCCTGCTGAACTGGCCACCGCTGGAAATGCTGGCGTATGCCTTGCTATACACCGCAGTGGTACTCACCTTATGGTCGATGTTCATTTATCTGAAAGCGGCTTGGCCATATCTGAAACAGCCTTAATCGAAATGAAAAGAGAAGCTCCTTGAAAGGGGGCTTTTTTTATGCGCTTAAATTATCAAGCCAATCGGCAAATTACAGGCAAAAAAATACCCAGCCTTTGGGGGAAGAACTGGGATAAAATCGGGGTATTTGTTGCTTATTATTATAGTTATTCAAAGATATCTCATCTTCTTAGAGCTCATTATAGAGAGACAGTTTTTTTTAATCATGTGGCTTCTTGTAGCAGAATGTTGTGTTTTGTGAACACTCTGTATATTGATTTTACAATCCATTATTTTGATACAAATCTGAATGTTTTTCAGCAGGATAGTGGCTGACTAGATAAACGAAATAGGATAAGTAAAAAGCTGTTTTTGTGCCCTAAGTATTAGTTAGTAAGATTTGCTAGATTAGTCAAAAAAAAACCTGGGATAGGAGATTTTTAAGATTTATGCCTACGCGGATTTCATCTTTGTCTTGAGTAATGTTTAGAACAACGTATAAAAAAAGAATCCCCAAAGTTGGAGATTCTTTTAGATTAAAGCCTACGCGCGCTTTCAGCGCTTGTCTTGCGTAATTTTTAAAGCAACGCTTTAAAAATTACTCAGGCTTCAGCCCTTCGGCTTTTTCCAGAGATGCATCATTGTTAAAGAACTTTTCACGCTGTTCTTCAAGAAACTTTTTCGCATCTGCTTCAAACACATTCAAACGCTTTTCATTAATCAGCGTAGTTTGGTGTTTTAGCCATTCCTGCCAAGCCTGTTTAGACACGGTGTCAAACAGTTCCTGACCCTTTGGTCCCGGGAATGGAGCAAAGTCTAAACCTTCCATTTCTTGTTGATACTTACGGCAAAATACTTGTCGAGACATATCGGTCTTCCTTAAGCGTAAAGATTTTCTAGGCGAGTGTAAGCACGTGCAATCGCAGCTTCCACCTGAGCAGGTGCAGTACCACCAATGTGATTACGGGCATTCACCGAAGCTTCAAGGGTTAAGGCTTTTTCAAATACGTCTGCCTGAATCAGGTCAGAGAACTGTTGCAGTTGTTCGAGTGTCAATTCAGACAGGTCTTTAGATTCTTGTACACCGAGTGCAACCGCTTTACCTACAATCTCGTGCGCATCACGGAATGCCACGCCGTTTTTCACCAAGTAATCTGCCAGGTCAGTCGCAGTTGAGAAACCACGCAGCGCTGCTTCGCGCATTTCAGCAATGTTTGGAACCAGTGCAGGAATCATGTCGGCAAATGCCATCAATGAACCACGAACTGTATCGATCGCATCGAACAATGGCTCTTTATCTTCCTGATTGTCTTTGTTATAGGCTAGAGGCTGGCCTTTCATTAAAGTCAGCAGACTCATCAAATCGCCATAGACACGGCCGGTTTTACCACGTACCAGTTCAGGTACATCCGGGTTTTTCTTCTGCGGCATGATGGAAGAACCAGTACAGAAACGATCCGGAATATTCACAAATTTGAATTGCGCAGACGTCCATAGAATCAGTTCTTCAGACATACGTGATAAATGCATCATGATTAAAGATGCAGCGGCATTAAATTCAATTGCGAAATCACGATCCGATACTGCATCTAAAGAGTTTTCAGCAACTGCTTCAAAACCTAACAGTTCAGCGGTATAGGCGCGTTCAATCGGGTAAGTCGTTCCCGCAAGTGCAGCAGAACCGAGTGGCATACGGTTGACACGCTTACGGCAATCAATCAGACGCTCTGAATCACGTACCAACATTTCAAACCAGGCCATTAAATGGTGACCAAAAGTCACTGGCTGAGCGGTTTGCAAGTGGGTGAAGCCTGGCATGATGGTGTCGGTGTTTTTAGCTGCCAGACTTAAAATCCCTTTTTGTAATTTTTTCAGTAATTCCAGGATGCCATCGATTTCATCGCGCACATAAAGACGGATATCTGTCGCCACCTGGTCATTACGGCTACGGCCGGTATGCAGTTTTTTGCCGGTAATGCCGATACGCTGAGTCAGGCGTGACTCAATGTTCATGTGTACATCTTCTAAATCAATGCGCCATTCGAAGTTGCCTGCTTCAATATCGGCTTGAATCGCTGTCAGACCTTCAATAATGTCATCGCGTTCTTGCGTGGTCAGTACGCCCACTTTTGCCAGCATGGTTGCATGGGCAATCGAGCCTGCAATATCTTGTTTATAAAAACGTTGGTCAAATTGAACAGATGCTGTAAATTCAGCAACAAAAGCATCAGTCGCTTCAGAGAAACGACCGCCCCACATACCCGAAGTCTGGGCGTGTGATGGATTAGAGGAATTAGAAGATGTGGTCATGTCGGCTCAATCAGATTAAAAGCAGTAGAACGAAAAAGAGTATAACAAATTCAAAGCCCATTGCCGAAGTCACATCTGCTCAATCTTTTACATCGATAAACGAACAGACGCAAAATTCCTATTTTTTTAGCCAGATCGGCAATCTACGCTATTTGCTGGAACTGTTTGCTGGCGGCAATATTCTGGCCATGATTCTGGCGCTTGCAGAAGCGCAATCCTGGCAGGCTTTGAATGGAATGCACCTGCTGCAATATATCCTGTATATCAACTGGGTACTGTTATGTTTTGCAGCACTGGTCGAGCTGTTCCATCAAGCCTTTCAACGTATGGGAATCAAACTGGCTTTGATTTCTGGATTTCTGCTGTTACAGGCAATTGTACTGCTCACTACGGTGAACCTGAATATCTTGATATATTTTGGACAGAATTTTAATTTTCAGGATTTAAACCTGGCGATTGCGCTGGATCGGGTCGGACTCCATTTAAGTCTGGGAATTTTGCTGGGAACTTTCTGTTTTCGCTATCTTTATTTGCGTGAGCAATGGGAGCAGCAGCAGCATAGTGAGTTGAATGCTAGGATTCAGGCCATGCAGGCACGGATTCAGCCGCATTTTTTGTTTAACAGCATGAACAGTGTGATCAGCCTGATCAGTATCAATCCGGATAAAGCCGAGCACATGCTGCTGAATTTGTCACGGTTATTTCGTGCCAGTTTTCAGGAATTAAAACTGGTCAGCCTGCAGGAGGAAATTGATCTGTGCCAGCGCTATCTGGAGATTGAGCAGATCCGTCTAGGTGAGCGTTTGCAGGTCGAATGGAAGTTAGAAAACAAAGACTTATACTCACAAGTTCAAATTCCATTATTAACTTTACAACCCTTGCTAGAAAATAGTATTTTCCATGGAGTTGAAAAAATTCTTACAAAGAGTACCATAAGCATATTGGTTGAAATATTGCAAAATCAAATTAATATCATCATAACGAACCCTTATGCACAGGATAATAAAACTTTAAAAAAGGGACATGGTATTGCAATAGAAAATGTCAGACAGCGTCTGCAAGCTTATTATGGACCCAGTGTGACTTTTCAAACCTTTGCCGGCGAAGGGATGTTTACGACGGTAGTGCGATATCAATATAAATAAAAATAAATCAAAGAAATCGCAGTTAGCTTTATCATTCATCTGATGATGTTAACTGGGTAAGGAGGAGAAATGGACATCCTGATTTGTGATGATGAGCCTTTGGCCGTCGAGCGTTTATCACGTTTGGTCTCTCAACTGGGGCATGATGTGGTGGCGACAGCAAGCCATGGCCGTCAAGCGATTGATCTGGCTCACCAATACGAACCCGATGTCATCCTATTAGATATTCAAATGCCTGAAATGAACGGACTGGCTTGTGCGCAACATTTGCGTCAACTGGATCCAATGCCGGCCATTGTCTTTTGTACGGCCTATGACCAACATGCGCTGGATGCATTTAAATCAAATGCCGAAGGCTACTTACTTAAACCGGTGATGCAACAGGAATTGGCACAGGTTTTAGAGCACTTAACTAAACTTACCCAAGCTCAAATGAGCCAACTAAAACAAAAAGAAAATATGGACGAAATCAATATCAGCCGCCAGCAGATTGCGGCAAAGACCTATCGTGGTGTCGAATTGGTGCCAGTTGAAAATATCTATTATTTTCTGGCGGATCAGAAATATGTCACTGTGCGTCATAAAAACGGCAGTGTATTGATTGATGAAACCTTAAAGGAGTTAGAGCAGGAGTTTGGGAACCAGTTTATCCGGATTCATCGTAATGCCTTGATCTCGGTGCATTATCTGGATGGTCTGGAAGTGGTGAGTTCTGGTCAGTATCAGGTACGTTGTCGTGAGCTGGACGATCGTTTGGCGGTTAGTCGGCGACATTTACCGTTTTTACGAGATCGGATTCAAAAGCTTTAGCAGGGGATGAATGAGAGCATTGAGTTGAAACTTATATAAATTCACTTGCATTTTCAAGTGAGCAGGTTAAGTTTAGACTATTGTTCTCATTTACTGTTATTGAAATTTATGAAGACCCTAAAAATTGCAACTCGACAAAGTCCACTTGCGCTTTGGCAAGCGGAACACATCCGTGCGCGCCTACAAGATTTGCACGCTGGTTTGCAGGTCGAGTTAGTCACTTTTGTTACACAGGGCGATAAAATTCTAGATACACCACTGGCTAAAATTGGTGGAAAAGGACTGTTTGTAAAAGAATTAGAAGCCGCTTTACTGGATGGTCGTGCAGATCTGGCTGTGCATTCCATGAAAGATGTCCCGATGGCCTTGCCCGAAGGTCTGAGTCTGGCAGTGATCTGTGAACGTGAAGATCCCTTAGATGCCTTTGTGTCGAATACCTACACTAGTTTTGAAGAATTGCCACAAGGCGCCAAAGTCGGAACCTCAAGCTTGCGCCGTAAAACCCAGATTTTAAAACAGCGTCCAGATCTGGATATTATCGATTTACGCGGTAATGTCGGCACACGCTTGTCCAAACTGGATGCTGGTCAGTATGATGCGATTATTCTGGCCAGTGCCGGTTTAAAACGCTTGGGTCTGGCAGAACGCATTCGTCATACTCTGACGCCTGAAGTCAGTCTGCCGGCCGTGGGTCAAGGTGCGCTAGGTTTGGAATGCCGTACTCATGATCAGGCAGTGCTGGACTTGATTCAGCCACTCCTGCATGCAGATACAGATGCGTGTGTACGTGCCGAACGTGCCTTTAATGCCTATCTGGAAGGCGGTTGTCAGGTGCCGATTGCCGGTTATGCCACGCTCAAAGAGGGTGTGATTTCAATCGAAGGTCGTGTTGGCAGTATCGATGGAACAGTTTTACTTCGGGCACAGCACACTGGAAAAACGGTTGATGCAGAGCAATTGGGTGTAGAGCTGGCAAAAGACTTGCTTGATCAAGGTGCTGGTGATTTGTTGAAAGCACTCTATTCACACTGATGTTATTGATTAATACCCGGCCCAGTGATCGTGCTGCAGGCTTGACCCAACAGTTACAGGCAGCGCAAGTGTCTGTTTTAGAATTGCCCTTGCTCGAATTGCATGCCATGCCTTATTCCAATGAGCTGTTTGGTTTGTATCAGCAGCTGGAACAGGTACAGATTATTGTGGTGGTCAGCCCGACGGCTGCCCAGATTGGCATGCAATATTTACAACAGGCAGGTATTAAGCTCTCGGTCTTGGCGCAGGTGCATTGGGTGGCAGTGGGCAAAGCCACTGAACAGGCATTGGCGAACTATGGCATTCATAGTCATGTGCCTGAGGTCGAAACTTCGGAATGTAGCTTTCTGGCGCGGAGAAGGTGGTCGTCAATTTATGATGGATCATTTACGTGCCAGCAATATTAAAGTTTTAAACTTTATTTTGTACCGGCGGCAATGTCCTGAAACGACGGCAATAATTTTGGCAGAGAACTTGGCGCTGCTTAAGACACAGCAGCGTTTTGCAGTTCTGATCACCAGTGAAGCAAGCTGGTTAAACTGGCTGGTACTTATGCAGAATGATGCAGAGTTCATGCAGCACGCCTGTTATTTGGTTTTGGGGCCACGTTTGGCTACTATTCTTGGGGAATATCAACAACAGCATCAGGCAAGTTTTCAATTCGTACAAATTGATGATTTAGACGCAAACACGATCTTGCAGAAAATGAGGCTGATACTAGGGAACGCATGAAGAAACTATTCATTGTATTGTTCATCTTAAGTTTGTCGTGGCTGGTCAAGCTTAGCTATGACCTCCATGTTTTGAATACAGCACAGACTGAACTTAATCAGAGCATCAATCAGTTACAGCAGCAAAATGCCATGCTTAATGATCAGTTCGTGGCATTAAAGCGTCAGATTTCTGCTCAGCAGGAAAAGACTGGAGTCACTGCAGCAAAAGCATCAGCAGGGGAGCCGATAACGGCTGAAATGCAGAATGATATTGCCTTAGTACAGCAACATCTGGATCTGATCGAGTTTGCATTGCAACAGCAACAATACGCCACTGCGATAGAGAAATTAAATCAGTTGTCTAATGAGCTGGATGATTATGTTCTGGCGTCCGCTTTGGTCAGCAGTTTGCAGCAAGTGATTGCAAAAGATCAGGACATGCTGAAAAAATTCGTGAACAGCCGATTAGTGCAGCAAAGTAAAGTAAAAGAACTCCTGATGCAGATAGATGCTGAAATTGAAAAAGAAATTCAGACACCACATCGTCAGCGTCCAGAAACTCAACGCTCTTTCTGGCAGCGCTGGATTCAAATTGAATCCGCAGATCAGCCAAGTACAGTCTTGATGCAACGGCATCTGGTACTGAAAGAGGCCCAGTTGCGCTTGCTCATCGCACAAAATACCTTGCAAAAAGACCAATCCGTCGCTTTTCAGCAAGCACTGAATGCCGTGATTGAAGTCTTGGAGCAATTGCCGGATGCACAGAGCCAAAAATGGATTCAGCAATTGAATCAAATCAAGGCCACCCCGATTACTCCGATTCCATTATTAAACACACGCACCCTAGTGGGCTAATTGCTTATGAAACAGATTCTGCTGGCCTATTTATTTGTCTGCTTACTTGGCATTGCGGTGCTGAGTATCCTGAGTTATGGACATGGGGCTGGCTATGTCTATCTGTATTGGCGCGAGTGGCAGTTACAAACCACCCTCTGGTTTTTGGCCGCATCCTTGGTCAGTGTAAGTTTTTTGATGCATTGCATCTGGTATGCGATCAAGCAGTATCGCAGCCGTGAACAGCGTAAAACTGAAACAGTCTTTAGTTTTTCCCGCTTGCACCCTTATGAACAATTGGCAGTCATCTGGTTATTAAACGCTGCTCAGGATCAGCGGGATTTTATTCAGCAGTCTTTCACCAAGTCGGGTTTACTCAAGCATATTATTGATGCACGTTTATCTTGGGGGCAACAGCAATATACCCATGCATTAACTGCTTTAAATCAGTCCAATCCGATGGCATTTGAATTGGCAGAATTACAGCGGATTGAAATTTATTTATCACAACAGCAAGGTGAACAAGCACTTACCCATTTAGAGTTTTTAAATCAGCATGAATTATCACCTTGGTTAATACAGGTTAAAACAGCCTATGAGCAGCGCCTTGTCGCATTGTGGGGGGTATTTGCCATGCAGTTTCCTTGGTTATATTTACGCTCGACTCAATATGGGCATTTAGACCAAGAAGTAAAAAAATCATGGCTGGAACAATTATTACTGGCCTATGACCAAGCCACACAGGACGATTTATTTTATTTACAGCAACGTTATTTAGATTTAAAACCTCAGATATTTGATCGTGAATATTCGGTCAAATTATTATGGTTGAAATTATTATTTAGAATGCCAGAAATGAGTGCCGAGCATGAAGTGCTTGCGATTCATTTAATGGAACAGCAATTTAATCAGGATGTCTTTTATTTGTGGTTCCAGCAACAGTTATTGCGGCAAAATCCAGATTATGATGCGATTGCACAACAGATTTCGCACTGGGAAGCCAAATATCCGGCATTACCGATTTTAAGCTTTGCGAAATGGCATGTGTTGCAAGCCACAGGCTATACAGATCAAGCTCAGCAATTGCTCGACTTATATCCGGATGATATCCGGATGAGTTATTTAAGAATTAAAGCTGCCTTACAAGATCGGGAGGACTTGCTACAGCAGTTAAATGCAGTATTTGAATCGAATGTAAACTTTATAGAAATTAAGACTTGAGAATAATGATGTCAGAATTAAAACAATATCCAGTTATTTATGAACAAACAGTTGCATGGGGCGATATGGATGCCTTTGGACATGTCAATAATGCCATGTATTACCGTTATGTCGAAAGTGCACGTCTAGCTTATTTAACCCAATTAGAAATTCTCACTGAATCGGTATCTACCGTAGTGGCATCCAATCAGTGCCGTTATTTAAAACCCGTGGTTTTTCCTGATCATTTAAAAGTGGCAGCACGTATTGAAGAAATCCGTAATAGTGCAGTTAGAATGCAATATGTATTATGGAGTGAAAAACAGCAAAGTATTGTGGCTACTTCAGAAGCAGTGATTGTCTGTGTCGATAAAAAGACCATGCAGAAAACAGAAATTCCGGAACATATTCGCGAAAAAATCAAAGCACTTGAATTAAGCGTTCAACATGAAATTTAAAAATGAATGAAGCATTTTATTTTGTAATTTTTTTTAAACTTTATTGTTATTGCTTTAAGGTTTTATATTGAATGTTTTATTTAATATAAATATGATGGGGCTATTATTTAATAAAATGAATAATATTATTTTTCGGAGAGCATTATGCCAGATATTACGCATTTATCAGTAGAAGAGTTAAAACGTTTACAAGCAGAAGCAGAATCGCTGATTGCTTCAAAAAAAGATCAAGAAATTGAAGACGCTTATCAGCAAATCTTGGCAGTTGCTGAGAAAGTTGGTATGACGGTTGAACAGTTACTTGAATTTGGTGCATCTAAGCGTAAGAAATCGTCACGTAAGTCGGTTGAACCGCGTTACCGTAGCAAAAGCAATCCGGACGATACCTGGACTGGCCGTGGTAAACAGCCGCGCTGGTTGGTGGCTGAATTGGAAAAAGGCGCAAAGCTGGACGATTTCCTGATCTAAGCCTTCATTTGATCTGGTCATTAGGCTGTCATACAGACAGTCTAAGATGATTAAACCAAGCATACCTGCTTGGTTTTTTTATATCTATGAATTGGCGTTGGCAGAAAAGTGTGCATAATGTGTGGGTATAAGGGGAAAATTATAAATGGGGATTTGGACTTGAGCGATTGGTCGTGGTGGGGATGAGCAGTAAACCGAAAACTTTAAGATGGTTGATCCTTGCTCTTGTTGCATTTTTTATTTTTGTCGTATTACAAGTGCCAGCGGCCTGGTTAATTTCAAAATTTTATAAAAATAACCAGACTTTGCATAATGTAAACGGAAATATCTGGCAGGGAAGTGCGGACTGGAAAAAAGGCAATCTTCGGGGCAGTCTGAACTGGAAAGTACGGCCGCTGGATTTGCTGTTGCTGCGGGTTGGGGCACATGTGGATTTGCATAGTGGCAATACCCAGCTTTCCGGGATCATGGCCTATGGTCTGAATAAATCTTTAATTGTCAAAAATCTTGAAGGGCAGGTCGCGCCTGAAACCTTAAAAAAAGTTGCAGACTGGCAATGGCCGAGTACTGCGATTCAGTTTAAAGATCTGGATTTTAAATATAAAAAAGAACAGGGCTTCAGTCAGGTGGCTGGGCAAATGCAATGGGCGGGTGGTGAGCTGATTTATACCTTTGCCCAGCGTCAGGAACGCATGAATGTACCTGCCATGACTGGAAAACTCGCAGATGAAAGCGGACAGCTGTTAGTTGATGTTCGGGATAGTCGCGATCAACGTATGCTGAATATCAAGCTTGATCCGAGTCTGATGCTGGATATCCAGCTCACCCAGCGCTTTTTAATGAATGCACCTTCTTATGAAGGTAAAGCCGGATTAGATACCTATGTGATCAGTACCCGCCAACCCTTAATGGGAGGCTTGAACTGATGGCAGTTTCTCTGAATGATTTAAAAAATATTGAACTGAAACAGATCGATCGTGCTGCACCTGTGGTTTTGTTACTGCTCATTCTGTATCTATGCTGGAAGCTGGCGGCTTTGTTCTGGTTGCTGATAGCTCCACCCCAAGCCATGCAGCTGGATCGGGTAGAACTGGGTTCGCAACAGGCACAAATTCCGAATATCGGTGCATTTTCACTGTTTCAGGAAGTTGGGCAGTCTGTGGGTGCTATTGAAACTACCAATATCATTTTACAAGGGGTGGTGGTTGCCAGTCCAAGTTATAACTCTTCTGCGGTACTGAAAATTAATGATCAGGTCGATCGTTACCGTGTCGGGGAAATGCTAGCCAATAGCGGTTTTGAGTTGGCTGAAGTGTATTGGGATCGGGTTATTTTACGTCGATCCACAGGTGCTACTCAGGAAGTCTTATTCAAAGGTCTGGAAAATGGCTTGAATCAGCCGATTGTGCCGGAAACATCAGCCTCTTCAAGTTCAATGCCTGCTATGCCTTCTAATAGTGGTATGCCTGAGCAGCCTTCGCCACAGAATGAAATTGGTCGGGCCATCCAGCAGATGCAGGAAAACAAGGACCAGTATTTACAGAATATGGGGGTGAGTGCAGCAGATGGAAGTTATGAAGTGACTTCACGGACGCCGGCTGCATTACGTAATCGCCTGGGTTTAAGACCGGGCGACCGGATTTTGTCTTTAAATGGCCAGACGCTGAGCCAGGGACAGACCGAAGCACAATTACTGGAACAGGCCCGACGTGAAGGTCAGGTCAAACTCGAAATAAAACGTGGTGATCAGGTGATGACCATACAACAAGATTTGAAGTGATGTGTCATCACGCATAGGGTTAGGAAACACGAAAGTTTATGGCTTTATTTAATAATAATCGATCAGCATGGGCATTCTGTGTGGCCGCACCGTTAATGGCTATGGTCAGTACGGCGAGTTATGCACAAACCTGGAAAATCAACCTTCGAGATGCTGACTTAACTGCATTCATTAATGAAGTGGCCGATATTACCGGCAAAAACTTCGCAGTCGATCCGCGGGTACGTGGCAACGTGACGGTCATCTCCAATAAAGCCCTGAATAAAAATGAAGTCTATGACCTGTTTTTAGGCGTACTGAATGTCAATGGTGTGGTGGCGATTCCTTCGGGTAACACCATCAAGCTGGTTCCGGACAGCAATGTCAAAAGTTCAGGCATTCCCTATGATGCCAGAAGCCGTGCCAGTGGTGACCAGATTGTAACTCGGGTGTTATGGCTGGAAAATACCAATCCGAATGATCTGATTCCTGCATTGCGTCCCTTGATGCCGCAGTTTGCCCATCTGGCGGCGGTGCCGGGGACGAATGCCTTAATTGTATCGGATCGTGCCAGCAATATTTACCAGCTGGAAACTATCATTCGCAATCTGGATGGCACCGGTCAGAATGATATTGAAGCGGTGAGCTTGCAATCCAGTCAGGCCGAAGAAATGATTGGACTGATTGAATCCATGACTGCAACCGGTGGAGCCAAAGATGTCCGCGGTTCGCGGGTGCGGGTGATTGCAGATACCCGTACTAACCGGATCATCATCAAAGGTGATCCCACGACGCGCAAACGGGTGCGTCAAGTGATCGAAACCTTGGATGTACCGGCCGCGGATCGTTTGGGTGGATTAAAAGTTTTTCGTTTGAAATATGCCAGTGCCAAAAATCTTGCGGAAATCTTGCAGGGTTTGGTGAGCGGGCAGGCGGTGAACAGTAATTCAAATTCGAGTAGTACATCCTCGAACTCGTCTTCACTCAGTTCTGGCAGCAATTTAAATAACAACAATACGACTACCGGTTCAAGTAGCAACACCTCTTCAGGCATTCAGCTGAATACCGGCATGAATAATGAGCAGGGCGGAATTACCAGCTTTAATGGCAATGGCGTCAGTATTATTGCCGATACCACACAAAACTCTTTAGTGGTGAAAGCGGATCCACAACTGATGCGGGAAATTGAATCGGCAATTGACCAGCTGGATATTCGCCGTCAACAGGTTTTGATTGAGGCCGCGATTATTGAAGTTGAAGGAACTGATGCGGATCAACTCGGTGTGCAATGGGCCTTGGGTGATATCAGTAGTGGTATTGGGCTGGTGAACTTCGATAATTTTGGTACCAGTCTAAAAAATATTGCGGCTGGTTATCTCACCGGTGGTGGTGCAGGTGCTGCAAGTGCCGTAGGCGCGGGCAGTTCACTGGTACTCGGTGATTATCGTGAAGGCAGTGATGGTTCCCGACGTCTGTATGGCGCGATGATTCAGGCACTTAAAGAAACCACTAAATCCAACCTGTTGTCTACGCCGTCGATCGTGACCATGGATAACGAAGAAGCCTATATTGTAGTGGGTGAAAACGTACCCTTTGTGACAGGCTCAGTATCTACAGGCGCTGCTGGAGTTGCTAATCCCTATACCACCATTGAACGTAAGGATGTCGGGGTCACTTTAAAGGTGGTTCCACATATTGGCGAAGATGGTACGGTACGCCTGGAAGTGGAACAGGAAGTTTCTGATGTCAAAGCCAGTAAAGGGCAGGCGCAGGATCTGGTTACCAGCAAGCGAGCGATCAAAACCTCAATTCTGGCCGAACATGGACAAACTATTGTGCTTGGCGGTCTGATTTCGGATAACACCAGTTATGGACGCCAAGCGGTGCCGGGTCTGGGTGCAATTCCAGGCTTAGGACGTTTATTCCGTTCTGAAGGTAAATCCAATCAGAAGCGTAACTTATTGATCTTTATCCATCCAACCATTGTGGGGGATAAAAATGCAGTGCGTAAACTGACCCAGCAACGTTATAGTCAGTTATATAGTCTGCAACTCGCACTCGATTCAGACGGGAACTTTGCCAAATTGCCAGAAAGTGTTGAAGATGTGTATCAACAGCGAATTCCGGTATCCAGAACGCCCTTGCAAAACTCGACCTATCAAACTGTGCCGACCGCACCGGTTCAGGCACAACCAGTTAATGTAGTCGCCACGCCGGTCGCGATAGAACCAGTGATTCAGCGACAAGTGGTAGAACCCGTCCAACAGGTAGAAAAAAGTAAAAATACCGTTACAACAACCACACTTAGACCCAAAAGCTAAGCCATTCGTATTTGCAGACAGCATGTTATGATAATGTCAAAGAGAACAGAGAAGTAACTTTCATGACTTGGAAAATACACGCGATTACAGGCGACTTAACAGGACAGGAAATTAGCATTGACCGTGACATGCTGGTAGGGCGTCATCAGGCTGCGGATATCGTGTTACAGGCTGCGGAAATCTCCCGTAAACATGCGGCATTTTTACTGAAAGATGATGCGCTCTGGGTGCAGGATTTGGGTTCATCGAATGGCACTTTCGTCAATGATGTACAGATTGCGCAGGAAACCTTATTAAAACAGGATGACATTGTTCAGTTTGCCAGCTTGAAATTTTCAGTACTGGCACCTGTGGCTGCAGTTGAAGTTCCAGCAGAAATTGAAGCAACGGCAGAAAAAGTCGTGGAACAGGTCGAAGTCGCTGAGCCTACACCTGCGCAGCAAATGAATGATCAGGGAATGCCGGAACTGAAACATCGTGATGCTTCGGTGCAATTAACCCGTGATGGCATGCCAACCAATGTCGGTATTCCAAAACCGGCACCTATTCCGGAAGGCGTGGACATTAGTGCGGTGAAACCAGAGCCTACCCCAATTCCGGTTGAGCAACCTGTATCACGCGTAGAACAGAAAAAAGAAACCCAGAAAAATGTATCTGTTGGTTTGATTTCAGTGATTGTGCTGATTATTTTAGCAATTATGGCTTGGTTGTTGTTCAAATAAGCCGATGATTGGTTACAATCAAGGCATGCATAGCGCATGCCTTTTTTGTGGCTGCGCACATTATAAAAGAGGGTCGGGATGTCTATTGCACAATTAGAAAAGCGCGAACTGATCTTATTCGATCTGGATGGTACCTTGGTGGATTCAGCACATGATCTGTATCGCGCCATGAATATGAGCCTGAATGTGCTGCAATTGCCTCTGGTGACCGAAGAGCAGGTACGGACCTGGGTAGGCAAGGGCACGTCGATATTTTGTGAGAGTGTATTGCAGCATCTGGTTGGCGAAGTTACGCCGGCACAGCATCAGGAACTCTTAACGACTTTTCTGGATATCTATAATGTCGATCCCTGCGTCGATACCGTTCCTTTTCCGGGAATCCTGAAATTTCTGGACTGGGCCAAAGCCCAAGGTAAAACCCTGATTTGTGTGACCAATAAGCCTGAACTTCCTGCCCGCAGTATCTTAGATACCTTGGATATGGCTCATTATTTTGCCGATATCATTGGTGGTGACCGTTTTACTGAACGTAAACCGCACCCACGCCAGTTGCTGCACTGTGTTGAACATTATGGCGTAAGTAAAGAACAGGTTTTGCTTATTGGAGATTCTTCCAATGATGTCGAAGCTGCGCGCCGCGCCGGGATTGATTGTGTTGTAGTCAGCTATGGCTATAATCATGGTGAAAATATTGCAGATTGTCAGCCACAGCAGATTGTGGATGATCTTAGAGAATTACTTGCCTAATACGCGTACTAAGGAAAGAAAATGAATAGTTGTAAGGTTTTTCGATGGCGTCGCTCAGTTCAATTCTATTTACATACTGAGTAACCCTAATTTAAAGAGAAAAACCGCATGACCACTCAAGCACAATTCCAGCAACTTGCTGCGCAAGGCTATAACCTCATTCCTGTTTATCGTCAGCGTCTGGCAGATACCGATACACCACTTTCTATTTTTGCTCGGCTTAAACAGCATCAGCAGGCTTATTTATTCGAGTCTGTAGAAGGTGGTGAGAACTGGGCACGCTATTCGATTATTGGACTAGGTGAATCCACGGTATTTTCCTGCAATGCAGGCGGGTTGACGGTACAGCACGCAGATGATTCGATTGAAAAGCAGCACTGTGCGGACCCATTTCAATATATTCGCGACTTTCAGGCGCAATTTAAGGTGCCAACCCAGGCAGAATTACCGGACCTACCGAGTTTTACTGGTGGATTAGTCGGTTACTTTGGTTATGACGCGGTGCGTTATATCGAACCGAAATTAAAAAATGTGCCGGAAGCGGATCCGGTCGGCTTGCCAGATATCTGGATGATGCTCTCTAAAACAGTGATTGTCTTTGATAACCTGAAAGATACCTTGTTCTTAATTGTACATGCGGATGCCACTGCCCCGGGTTCTTATGAAAAAGCACATGAACAATTAAATGAATTGGAAAATATTCTGGCCACGCCCATCAGCCTTAAAGCTGAAAAACATACGCCGCCACATTTTGAGTCCCTCACCGGACATGACAACTTCATTGCTTCGGTCGAAAAGGTCAAAGAGTATATTCGTGCCGGTGATGTAATGCAGGTGGTGCCGGGGCACCGGATGGTCTCTGATTTCGATGGTGATCCGCTACAAGTGTATCGTGCGCTGCGTCATCTCAATCCATCACCGTATTTGTTCCTGGTGCAAGGGCAGACCTTGGAAAACAACACGCCATTCCATATTGTCGGTTCTTCACCGGAAATTCTGTCCCGTCTGGAAAATGGAATTGCCACAGTTCGTCCATTAGCGGGGACCCGTCCACGCGGCAAAACCAAAGAAGAAGATCTGGCGCTTGAGCAAGACTTATTGTCTGATGAAAAAGAAATTGCTGAACATGTCATGCTGATTGACTTGGGACGTAATGATGTGGGACGCATCGCAAAAATTGGCAAAGTGCAGGTGACTGATCAAATGGTGATCGAACGTTATTCGCATGTGATGCATATTGTCTCCAATGTGCAGGGTGAAGTACGTGATGATGTCGATGCCCTGGATGTTTTTAAGGCAACTTTCCCAGCAGGTACACTTTCAGGTGCGCCAAAAATCCGTGCGATGGAAATTATTGACGAGGTTGAGCCGGTAAAACGTGGAATTTTCGGTGGCGCTGTTGGTTATTTAGGCTGGCACGGCGAAATGGACATGTCGATTGCGATTCGTACCTGTGTCATTCGCGAAAATAAGGTCTATGTGCAGGCCGGAGCAGGACTGGTTGCCGACTCAAATCCTGAATCTGAGTGGAATGAAACCCAAATAAAAGCTCGCGCAGTGATCAAAGCGGTTGAATTATCATCAAATGGTTTGATTTTATGAGTTTTTGAGGTTTTTTTTGAAAAAAACACTTGCAAGGATTCTGAGTTTTGCTAAACTGCACACCGTTCCGATACGAAACGTACGAAACACTAAGAAACGCCGGCATAGCTCAGTTGGTAGAGCAACTGACTTGTAATCAGTAGGTCCACAGTTCGAATCCGTGTGCCGGCACCATCTTAGAAGTTTGGTAGTGTGAAGTAAAGAACAGCACTGATGTAAGTGTAAAAAATGGTGAGGTTCCCGAGCGGTCAAAGGGGGCGGACTGTAACTCCGCTACGAAAGTTTCGAAGGTTCGAATCCTTCCCTCACCACCAATTTTAAGACTTCAATAAGTGGTTTGTACCAACATCGTGCGGGAGTAGCTCAGTTGGTAGAGCGGTAGCCTTCCAAGCTACATGTCGCGAGTTCGACCCTCGTCTCCCGCTCCATTGAAGTACTAATATTTGCTCTTATAGCTCAGTGGTAGAGCACTCCCTTGGTAAGGGAGAGGTCTCGAGTTCAAATCTCGATAAGAGCTCCAGATTACAGTTTAGCAACTTTGTTGCAAAGAAATTCCAAAAGCAGGCTATTTAGTCTGCTTTTCAAGTATTTGGTGTTCGGTTTTTTTTAAACGATATGTCGGAGCTGGGTTTTACTCAGAATTGTGTTCGACGTAAACGAGGAAGATTAACATGGCTAAGGCTAAGTTTGAACGTAATAAGCCACACGTTAACGTGGGCACAATTGGTCACGTTGACCATGGTAAAACAACTTTAACGGCTGCAATTGCAACTGTATGTGCGAAGAAATTCGGTGGCGAAGCGAAAGACTACGCTGCAATCGACTCTGCACCAGAAGAAAAAGCACGTGGTATTACAATTAATACTTCACACGTAGA
>SPVA01000044.1 GCA_013530545.1 Acinetobacter lwoffii | reverse complement strand
CTTTTGCCAGTGTTGATCTGTCAGCATGGTACGAGGCATAGCGAATAGTAAAATTGGGTTTGGCGATTTGATTTTACTACTTCGCTATTTTTTTAAGCTAAAAGTGTCAACACACCCTAATCTAAATCAACTGAATTAATAATTTTTCTTTTTAAAGACCATGTTTCTGTATCAACTAAAACAGTGAATAATTCAATATTATTATTCCGACTAAATTCTTTTAACTGTAAAATTTTAGGAACTTTATAACCATCGATTAAATTATCATACTTCCTTCTTTGATCACGATAACTATTTTCCCCAAGATATATCTCAACAAATGCATCTGATGGGATGCTTTTTAAGAATATACTTCTTGAACCAATATATTTTCTTTCCCACTGCTCTCCATCCAACTCAAATCTCTTATCTTCCTTTGAATGATAAGAATGGTATTCCTCACTCCCCAAACATTTCACTACCCTAACCTCCTCTTCATACGCCCAACATAATTGCTTATAAAGAACAGCATGTTTTAGTAATCTCTCATGAGATTTCCACCATATATGATGCTTACTTCCAATTTGCATTAATTGCACGGCATCTATTGAATTAATATGTTGTAGCACTGTATTCACATAAATTATCTCTCCTCTCTGAGCAGGTATCGTATAATTTTCAAAACTTTCTAAACCTGCCTTCTCTGTATCAATCCCGATCACCATTCCTTTATGACTATCTGCATAATGAGACCACATTAAAGGATTTAAGTAAGGGGGCTCGAGTTAAAGACAATACTGCATATTTATTGATAAACCGACTTCTTACAGCTTGCGTTTCTACACCAACATTTACCGTTTCCCCCATTAAAGCTAAAGCCGTCACCTCAAATGGATCATTAAAATCGCGCGTCAAAGAAAAGCCTAAAGCACTTGTTTCTAATATTTTTAAACCAGCATCAAAGCCAACATATTTATATAAAATCATTATTCTTATCCAATAAAAAACCCCGCTTTCGCAGGACTTTTATAGCATAAAAATCAGCCAATTAAGAGATTAGTTTTTCTATTTATCAACGATTTTGTTTGAATCCAAAATATGAAAAAATGGGAAAGCACTGCTTTCCCATTTTTTAAGGTACGCAAACATAGAAATAAAAAACCCACTCAAATTAAGTGGGTTTTCGCATTCAAATCAATTGATTCGAGAAATTAGTTTTTCTCTTTATCTACGATTTTGTTCGCTTGGATCCAAGGCATCATCGCACGTAACTTGTTACCCGTTACTTCGATACCGTGAGCCGCATTTTGACGACGACGAGCAGTCATAGATGGATAGTTCAACGCACCTTCTTGAATGAACATCTTCGCGTATTCACCAGATTGAATACGTTTAAGTGCATTACGCATTGCTTCACGAGACTGTTCGTTAATTACTTCAGTACCCGTTACATATTCGCCGTATTCAGCGTTGTTTGACACTGAGTAGTTCATGTCCGCGATACCGCCTTCGAACATCAAGTCAACGATCAATTTAAGTTCGTGTAGACATTCGAAGTACGCCATTTCAGGAGCATAGCCCGCTTCAACCAGAGTTTCGAAGCCCATTTTAACCAATTCAACAGCACCACCACAAAGAACTGCTTGCTCACCGAAAAGGTCAGTTTCAGTTTCTTCACGGAATGAAGTTTCGATGATACCTGTACGGCCGCCACCTACGCCTGAAGCGTAAGAAAGAGCAACGTTACGCGCATTACCAGAAGCATCTTGGTGAATCGCGATAAGGTCAGGAACACCTGAACCACGTTGGTATTCAGAACGTACGGTGTGACCAGGAGCTTTAGGTGCAACCATGATTACGTCTAAGTCAGCACGTGGAACAACTTGGTTATAAAGAATCGAGAAACCATGAGCAAATGCTAAAGTAGCGCCTTGCTTGATGTTTGGCTCAATTACGTCACGGTAAAGTTGAGATTGGAACTCATCTGGAGTCAAAATCATCACTACGTCAGCTTGTGCTACAGCAGCAGGAACTTCAGCAACTTTAAGACCTGAATTTTCAGCTTTCTTCCAAGAAGTAGAGTTCGCACGTAAACCTACAGTGACATCAACGCCAGAATCTTTCAGGTTAAGCGCATGCGCGTGACCTTGTGAACCGTAACCAATGATCGCTACTTTCTTAGATTGGATGATAGATAAGTCAGTGTCTTTATCGTAAAAAATTTGCATTGCTGTCTCCGCTTAATGCTTGTTTGTCTGTTTAAATCAGGCAATGACCCTTGTATTTACATTGCCTGATACCCCCTTCTTATTAGGATGAGGAAATATTTAAATTAGATGGTGAGTACTTTTTCGCCGCGTGCGATACCTGATACACCTGAACGAACCACTTCTAAAATCGTGTGTTCTGCAAGTGCATCAATAAACGCATCCACTTTTTCAGTGGTACCCGCGATTTGAATGGTATAGGTCGTTGGGGTTACATCGACAATCTGACCACGGAAAATATCTGCCGTACGTTTGATTTCGTCACGCGATGAACCCAATGCTTTGACTTTAATCAGCATCAATTCACGCTCAATATGTGCACCTTCAGACAGGTCAACCACTTTCACCACTTCAACCAACTTGTTAAGCTGTTTGGTAATTTGCTCAATCTTGTGATCATCACCATAAGTGGTCAATGTCAAACGTGAAAGCGTTGGATCTTCAGTCGGAGCAACATTCAATGTTTCGATATTGTAGCCACGCTGTGAGAACAAACCCACTAAACGGGAAAGCGCGCCTGATTCGTTTTCTACGAGTACAGAGATAATATGTCTCATTTCGTGCGCTCCCCTTTAGCCAACCACATATCCTGCATCGACTGACCCGCAATCAACATCGGGTAAACGTGCTCGGTACGATCTACCATAACGTTAATAAATACGCACTTGTCGTTAATCGCCATCGCTTCTGCAAGCTTCGACTCTAGCTCATCGGCATGATTAATCTGAATACCGACATGACCATAGGCTTCCATCAGTTTGGCAAAATCAGGCAATGAATCTACATAAGAACTTGAATGACGTCCTTCATAGTTCATATCTTGCCACTGCTTCACCATCCCTAAAGACTGGTTATTCAGGCACAGGATTTTTACATTCAGGCCATATTGCTTACAGGTCGACAGTTCCTGGATACACATCTGAATCGATGCTTCACCGGTGATACACACCACTTGCTGTTCCGGGTATGCAAGCTTCGCAGCCATTGCATACGGCAAGCCTACACCCATGGTGCCTAGACCACCTGAGTTGATCCATTGACGTGGACGTTTGTATTTGTAATACATCGCACCAAACATCTGATGCTGACCGACATCAGAAGTAATGATCGCTTCGCCATTGGTCACTTTATCCAATGCCTGAACCACTTGTTGTGGCTTCATCACGCCATCAACACCCGCTTCAAAACGACCGCCATGAACCTTGCGCCATTCATTGATCTGTTTCCACCATGCCGCAATCGCTTCAGGATTTGGCTTAGAAACATTAAGCTGTTTCAACTGGTTCAACATCTCATTCAGTACAGGCTCTACAGCACCGACAATTGGAATGTGCGCCATAATGGTTTTTGAGATTGTCGCTGGGTCGATATCTATATGAATGACTTTAGCATTTGGACAGAATTTTGCAGGATTGTTGGTCACACGGTCATCGAAACGCGCACCCACACACAGAATTACATCTGCATTGTGCATGGTCATGTTAGCTTCATAAGTACCGTGCATACCCAACATACCGATGAACTGTTCATCATCACCCGGGAATGCGCCAAGACCCATCAAGGTATTGGTCACTGGATAACCCAATAGATGCGCAAGCTCTGTCAATTGTGCTGAAGCATTGCCTTGAACCACACCACCGCCTGAGTAAATAACTGGGCGTTTAGCATGGATCAGTTCTTCAATCGCTTTACGAATTTGACCTGAGTGACCACGGAACGGTGGCTGATACGAACGCATCTTCACTTTTTCTGGGTATTCGTAAGCAAATTTCTCTGCAGGATTGGTCGCATCCTTTGGAATATCAATCACTACAGGACCTGGACGACCTGAAGACGCAATATAGAAGGCTTTCTTGATAATCGCAGGAATTTCGCTGGCATGACGCACCTGGAAGCTATGTTTCACGATAGGACGTGAAATACCGACCATATCGGTTTCCTGAAATGCATCTTCACCAATCAGATGACTCGCAACCTGACCTGACAAAATCACCATCGGGATTGAGTCCATATAGGCCGTTGCAATTGGCGTTACCGTGTTGGTTGCACCCGGACCTGAAGTCACTAGCACAACACCGGTCTTGCCTGTCACGCGTGAGTAAGCATCGGCCATGTGACCGGCAGCCTGTTCGTGACGTACGAGATAATGATTGATTCTGTCTTGTTGAAATAGCGCATCATAAATATGAAGAACTGCGCCGCCTGGGTATCCAAAAACATGTTCAACGCCTTCGTCCGCTAATGCGCGAACAAGCATTTCACCACCAGATAGAAGTTCCAACGTGATTCACCCTAATATTATGACACTGCACAAATGGGAGGCATTTGCAGTGTTTCATTTGTTAACTGTCTGCACTGTTATAGCACACAAATTTCATAGTTTTCATAGCAATAGGAAAAAAATCTGATCTCTTGGCTGTTCGAGCAATACAAGACCTAAAACATGTTGGGATAAACATATTTTGCTTAGCTTTGTTCAATTTCTCGGCTAGAGAAATCGCCCACTGCATGAAATGACACTTAGTCGAAGGGTGATCGATTAAGGCATATAAAACTATTGCAGCATTCTTGTGTTTTCAGGCTTTAAAGTCAAGTTTAAAAAACAGGCAATATGCGCTTAAAAACACCTGATTTGCTGTTTTTAACAGCGATCTAGAGCAAAGACAGTAATAAAGAATTAATCTAATAATATTTAATCCAATAAAATTCATAAACTTATATATTTAATTTTATAAATTTTTAGTATGTCTTATATAAAAAAAATGAATGAATTTTTATTAAATGAAAGGAAATTGTTTATCAATAAATTTTGTATACGAAGATTTGTCTCTGATTTCTTATACGCTAGATTGAGCTTATTTAAGCAGTTAGCTTTGAATAAAGCAGATAAAAATCCATCATTTTTACTGAAAATATCACTACAATAATTGCAGTATTCCATGCCTAGCAAGCCGAGGCCCAAGAACAATGAAAATATCTTTTTTAACCGCCTTCAGTTTGAGTTGCGCAGTTGTTTTGAGCATCTGTAGCACCAGCGCTTCCGCGATCCAGTATCATAAATGGGTCGATGCGAAAGGTGTCACGCATTATACCAAGACGCCACCACCAAAATCTGCGAAAAAAGCCACCACAGTGGATACTTATGGCTGGAAAAATTCAGCACCGGCATCTCCAAGAACAGCTGAAACTGAAGTTCAAACCGAGAACACACCTCAAGAACAACAGCAACAAGCCCCTCAAGTTCCTGCGAATCAGGACCAGCAACAACGTGAAGCCAACGAAGCCTTGCAGCAATCTAAAAATCGTGCAGTTGCTTTATAAGACACCTCTATATAGAACAGCGTGTTTTTTCTTCGGGAAATGCCGGCGCAAAATTCACTTTTAGGTGCATTTTGCGCTATGCTGTGCAACAGACTTTTTTCACCGTAATTCACTGATACGTTTATGACTACTCACATTGATTCCGAATATCAAGCCAGTGCGATTGAGCCTCAAGTCCAACAGGATTGGGAATATCGCAAAGCCTTTAAAGTTGCCGACAAAGTAGAAGGTCCACGTCGTTATATTCTCTCGATGTTCCCTTACCCAAGTGGCAAGCTACATATGGGTCATGTGCGTAACTATACGATTGGTGACGTGATCAGCCGTTTCCATCGCTTAAAAGGTGAAACTGTCCTGCAACCGATGGGTTGGGATGCTTTCGGTCTGCCTGCTGAAAACGCAGCGATTGCACACCAGGTTGCACCGGCAAAATGGACATTTGAAAATATTGCTTACATGCGTGACCAGTTGAAAAAACTCGGTCTAGCCGTAGATTGGGATCGTGAATTTGCGACCTGTACCCCTGAATACTATCGTTGGGAACAATGGCTATTTGTTCAGCTTTATAAAAAAGGCTTGATCTACCGTAAGCTTTCAACCGTGAATTGGGATCCGGTCGATCAGACTGTTCTTGCCAACGAACAGGTTGAAAATGGTCGTGGCTGGCGTTCAGGTGCATTGGTAGAAAAGCGTGATATTCCAATGTACTACTTCCGCATCACTGATTATGCGCAAGAGTTACTTGACGATTTAGACACGCTTAAAGATGGCTGGCCACAACAAGTGTTGACCATGCAGCGTAACTGGATTGGCCGCTCACAAGGGATGGACATCACTTTCCCTTCAGCAAATCCTGACGTGTATGCAGATGGTTTAACGGTATTTACTACCCGTGCCGATACCTTGATGGGCGTAACGTATGTTGCAGTTGCAGCAGAACACCCGATGGCGCTGAAAGCGGCTGAAACAAACCCAGAATTGGCTGCATTCATTGAAGAATGCCGTATGGGTTCTGTGGCAGAAGCGGATCTTGCGACTGCCGAGAAGAAAGGCATGGCAACCGGTCTTTCTGTGAAGCATCCTGTGACTGGCGAAGAAGTTCCGGTTTGGATCGCCAACTATGTATTGATGTCTTATGGTTCAGGTGCAGTGATGGCAGTTCCATCACACGATGAACGTGACTTCGAATTTGCCAATAAATATGGCTTGACCATCAAGCAAGTGATTGATGCTAAAGGCGCAGATGATGCTGACTTTGATGCGACTCAATGGCAAGAATGGTATGGCTCGAAAGAAGGTAAACTGGTCAATTCAGCCGAATTTGACGGTCTAGATTTCCAAGGTGCATACGATGCATTCCTTGCTAAATTAGAACCAACAGGCCTAGCAAGTTCTAAAGTTCAATTCCGTCTACGTGACTGGGGGGTTTCCCGTCAGCGTTATTGGGGTTGTCCAATTCCAATGATTAACTGTCCATCATGTGGTCAAGTGCCAGTACCTGAAGAGCAGCTTCCTGTGGTTCTTCCGACTGACGTTGTTCCAGATGGTTCAGGTAACCCACTGAACAAAATGCCTGAGTTCTATGAAACGACTTGTCCAAGCTGTGGTGGCGACGCACGTCGTGAAACAGATACGCTTGATACATTCGTAGAATCGTCTTGGTACTATGCACGTTATGCATCTCCAGACTTTACGGGTGGCATGGTGAAACCTGAAGCAGGTCAAACCTGGCTTCCTGTCAACCAATACATCGGTGGTGTTGAACACGCGATTCTGCACTTACTTTATGCACGCTTCTTCCACAAATTGATGCGTGATGAAGGCGTGGTACAAGGCAATGAACCATTCACTAACTTGTTAACGCAAGGGATGGTGCTAGCAGATACCTTCTATCGTGAAGCAGACTCAGGTAAGAAAACCTGGTTTAATCCGGCAGATATCGAGCTTGAAAAAGACGAAAAAGGCCGTGTGCTTTCTGCCAAATATAAAGAAGATGGCCAAGACGTTATCGTTGGTGGTCAGGAAAAAATGTCGAAATCGAAAAATAACGGTATCGACCCGCAATCGATTATTGACCAGTACGGCGCAGATACGGCACGTGTGTTCATGATGTTCGCGGCTCCACCTGATCAATCACTTGAATGGTCTGATGCCGGTGTTGAGGGTGCAAACCGCTTCCTGAAACGTGTATGGCGTTTAGCAACAGGCTTCCTTGAAAAAGGTAACGGTGCATCAAACATCGACAAAGCGGCACTGTCTACGGCTGCACAAGACTTGCGTCGTAAGACACACGAAACCATCCAAAAAGTCGGTGATGATATTGAACGTCGTCATGCATTTAACACTGCCATTGCTGCATTGATGGAACTTTTAAATGCTAACAACAAATTTGAAGCTCAAGATGACAATGACGTTGCTGTCGCACGTGAATCGATTACCACGCTGTTAACTTTACTTGCACCATTTGCACCGCATTTAAGCCAGACTTTATTGGCTGAATTTGGGATTGAATTGAATTCAACTTTATTCCCTGCGGTAGATGAATCTGCGCTGACACGTAATACGCAAACCATCGTGGTTCAAGTCAACGGTAAGCTTCGTGGCAAGTTAGAAGTATCTGTAGATGCCTCTAAAGATGACATCTTGGCTCAAGCCAAAGCATTGCCTGAAGTTCAGCAATTCTTGACGGGTCCAACCAAGAAAGAAATTGTGGTACCGAATAAATTAGTGAATTTGGTGGTTTAAATCCTTAAGTTCCCTCTCCTCTCAGGAGAGGGCTAGGGAGAGGTAAATATATAACCCCTCATCCTAACCTTCTCCCAGAGGGAGAAGGAACTTTCTGAAGGATTTCACAATTCCCAAACAAAGCCCGTTGCCAGCCAACGGGCTTTGACTTTACAATCCAGTTCAGGATTTCAAATATTCCCCTTCGGGAAGCATAGAGGGCAACACATGCATTTGGGCAAACATTTAGCAGCAATTGTTTTAACTTGTGGTCTGAGTGCAGGCTTAGTCGGCTGTGGCTTTCATCTGAAAGGAACCAATCCGAGCTCCGCCCCTGTTGCTTACTCTGTCATGAGCCTGTCTTTACCGCCCAATACTGAAGAACTGCAAGAGAAACTGGCAGTTTACCTCGGTGCTGCAGGCGTACAGCTGAGTAATGCACCCAATGCTTATGTGTTACGTGTCCTGGATTACACCCCTCGCCGTCTGGAACTGAACGGTAAACTAGTTGAAACCTTGTTACGTTTAAACGTGACTTTCCGGATTGAAGATGCACAAGGCAATCCGATCACTGAACCACGCACTGTCGTGGCAACACGTACGTATCAATATGATATTGAAACGGTCAACACCGATGACCAGGAACAAAAATATCTGAATCAGGTCATTATTGATGATGTGGCGCAGCAGATTGCACGTCAGATTTCATCGAACCGCTTACCCTTAGCCAAACAAAATACCTCAGCGCAACCTGCTCAATAAGACCTCTTTATGAAACTTGATTATCTACAAGCCCTGAAACGTGTCGATGAAGCTCGCGGTGCTTGGGTCTTGCATGGTCAAGAGCCTTTGCTGGAACAGAATTTAATTGATGCCTTTCGGGCCAGCTGGCAAAAGCAGGACATCGAACGTCAACGCTATGACATTAGTTCGGTCGCCGACTGGAAAACCGTCTTTAATGCCTTGAACAGCTTGTCGCTGTTTTCAACCCAGTTGGCGATTGAAGTACATGGCAATATCAAACCGGATGCCAGCGCAATCAAGTTACTGAAAAACTATTTGCAGCATAATGAACAAAACCTGCTGTTGGTGGTGATGCCCAAACAGGATAGTAATAGCCTGAAATCCAGTTTCTTTCAGCTGATTGATGCCAATGGTGTGAATGTTTCGCTGGTGGCCAATTATCCAAAAGACCGGCAGCAGATTCTGGGTATTGAAGCTGAAAAACTCGGCATTCGTTTAGCCAATGATGCCTGGCAATGGCTGGAACAACATCATGAGCACAACCTGCTTGCAGCAAAGAACAGCCTGATGCGGGTTAGCGATACCTTTGCTGAAGTCGATATCATTCAGGTTGATCATTTATATGCATGTTTACAAGATCAGTCACGTTATAGCACCTATGATTTGAGCGATGCCCTGCTACAAGGTAATCTTTCCCAGTCGATCAAAATTTTTCAGTATCTAGTCGTTTCAGATGAACCGATGAGCCTGATTTTATGGAGTCTCAGCAAGGAAATGCGTCTGTTGATGCAGCTGTTTGAACAACCGCAAAATGCCTTGCAAATCGGGATCTGGAAAACCAAAGTCGGGTTATATCAACAAGCCTTGCGCCGTCTCAGCCCACAGACTTTTCTGGCCTGGCCGGGGTTATTATTAAGAATTGATGCCTCAATTAAAGGACTCGGACATGAAAATCCGGAGCATTTGGTACTACAGGCGATTTCCATTATCTGTGGCAAGCCCCTATTTCACTAAGTCTTTGTCAAAATTCGAAAAATAAAATAATAATCATTCCCATTAGTTTAAAAAAATACACGATTTATCCTAATTTCGCTTTTATAATCGTTCACAATTCTCTGATTTTGAACCGATATTGATCATGCCAAAAATAAAACCGACGAAATTGATTATGGCCGCCGTGATTGCCATTGCGCTCATCGCTGCGGGGTGGTACTTCCTCAAACCCAAAGAACAGCCTCCGCAATATATTACGGCTGAAGTCACCCAAGGCGATATCGAAAGCTCTGTACTGGCAACTGGTATTCTGGAAGCGACCAAGATGGTCAGCGTGGGGGCGCAGGTTTCGGGTCAGGTCAGAAAAATGTATGTAGAACTGGGCGATCAGGTCAAGCAAGGTCAGCTGATTGCGCGGATTGACTCCGTTCGTCAGGAAAATGATTTAAAAACCGCTGAAGCCAGCATTAAAAATCAGATGGCACAACTTGCAGTAAGACAGGCGAATTTGGCCAAAGTTGAAGCTGAATACAACCGTCAAAAAGCCATGTATGCACAGGATGCCACTTCTCGCTCAGAGCTAGAATCTGCATTTGCGAACTATAAAACAGCACAAGCGGATATTACTGCCATCAATGCACAGATTGAACAGTCACGTTTGACGCTGGCGACTGCCAAAGAAGATCTTGGCTATACCCAGATTGTGGCCCCGATGGATGGCACAATTGTGGCGATTGTGACCGAAGAAGGTCAGACTGTAAACGCCAACCAGAGTGCGCCGACCATTGTCAAACTGGCCAAACTCGACACCATGACCATTAAAGCTGAAATTTCTGAAGCAGATGTCATGAAAGTTGAAGAAGGTCAGACGGTTTATTTCACCACCTTAGGTAATAACGAGAAAAAGATTTACGCTAAACTGCGTCAGGTTGAGCCTGCACCCAATTCAATTAATACCGATAGCAATACATCAAGCTCATCGTCAAGTTCTGCGGTGTATTACAACGCATTGTTCGATGTCCCGAATGAAGATGGAAAATTGCGTATTGATATGACGGCGCAAGTTTATATCGTGCTGGATGAAGCCAAAAATGTACTGACCATTCCTGCTGCAGCCATTCAAGGTTCAAACCGTCCGCCACGTGCCAATCGTGGTGAAGCTCGTGGTGAGGGTTCTCGCGGTGAAGGCGGCCCGGCATCACGTTCTGAAGCTGAATCGGCTCAAGGCAACCGCCCTGCCGCTGAACGTCCAGCGCGTCTAAACCTGTCTGAAGCAGAACTTGCGCTGATTGAGCAAGGTAAAGCACAGCGTGGCATGGTTCGTGTCTTGCAAGCCGATGGTACTGCAAAACCAACCCCTGTATTAATCGGTTTGAATAACCGCGCGACTGCGCAAGTGCTGAAAGGTTTAAAACGTGGTGATCAGGTGGTGATTGCCGATGGTTCTGATACCTCCAATGATGCAGCAAAACGCGGTGGCAATAGCCGTGGCCCAATGAGAATGTAAGCATGAATTCACAACAACAGCCTCTCCTCGAGGTGAAAAATCTGGTTCGTGAATTCCCTGCGGGTGAAAGCACGGTCCAGATTTTAAAAGGGGTGAATCTGGAGATTTATCCAGGTGAACTGGTGGCGATTGTCGGCCAGTCCGGTTCCGGTAAATCAACCCTGATGAACATTCTGGGTTGTCTGGACAAACCAACTACCGGTAGCTACAAGGTCAAAGGCCGTGAAACCCGCGAACTGGAAGCGGATGAACTCGCGCAATTACGCCGTGAATATTTCGGCTTTATTTTCCAGCGTTATCATTTACTGGGCGATTTAAACGCAGCAGGCAATGTCGAAGTTCCTGCGATTTATGCTGGTGCAGATTCATCTGAACGGCATGCACGAGCCGTCAAGATTCTGACCGATCTGGGGCTGGGTGAAAAAACCCTGAACCGTCCGAGTCAGCTCTCTGGTGGTCAGCAGCAACGGGTTTCGATTGCCCGTGCGCTGATGAATGGCGGTGACGTGATTTTGGCCGATGAACCGACAGGTGCATTGGATAAGAACAGCGGTATTGAAGTGATGCGTATTTTGCGTGAACTGAATGCCAAAGGTCATACCATCATTCTGGTCACGCATGATCATAATGTAGCGAAAAATGCGACGCGTATTATCGAGATTTCAGACGGCAATATCATTTCCGACCAACCCAATGTTCCTGAAGTCGAAGAGCATCTGGAAAAACAGCCGCTAATCCGCAGTGAACAAAAGAAGATTTCTTCATGGCGTTCTGCAGTTGACCGTCTAGGTGAAGCCTTTCGTATGGCCTTGCTGGCCATGAATGCACATCGCATGCGGACTTTCCTGACCATGCTCGGAATCATTATCGGTATCGCTTCGGTGGTCTCGGTGGTGGCACTCGGTAATGGCTCACAAAAGCAGATTCTGGAAAATATCAGTAGTCTGGGGACCAATACCATTACTGTATTTCAGGGTCGAGGCTTTGGGGACAATTCCAGATCTTCACAGTCCAAAACCCTGATTCCGGCCGATGCCGATGCGCTGGCTGAACAACCGTATGTCGATGGCGTCAGCCCATCGGTGAATAGCAGTGTCACCGGCCGTTATAAAGAAATCGAAGCTTCAACCACGGTCAACGGCGTCAGTGAAGATTTCTTTTATGTGCGTGGCATGACTTTCCAGTCCGGTCAGCCCTTTGACCGCAGTAGCGTCATGCAACAGGCACAAGATGTTGTCATTGACACCAATACCAAAAATACCTTCTTTAAAGATGGTACTAATCCGGTGGGACAGGTGATTTTACTCGGTAGCGTCCCGAGCCGGATTATCGGGGTGATTGATGCACAAAAAGGCATGATGGGCAATAATGACAGCCTGAATGTCTACCTGCCGTATTCTACCGTGATGAGTCGTATGCTGGGGCAATCTAACGTTCGCAGCATCATTGTGCGGATTAAGGATGAATATCCAAGTGCGGCGGCTGAAAATGCAATTTTAAACCTGTTGGTACAGCGCCATGGCGCGCAGGATGTGTTTACCCAGAATGCCGACAGTATTCGTGAAACCATTCAGCAGACCACAGCGACTATGACGCTTTTAATTTCGGCGATTGCTGTGATTTCACTGGTGGTCGGCGGGATCGGGGTGATGAATATCATGCTGGTGTCCGTGACTGAACGTACTCAGGAAATTGGGGTGCGGATGGCAGTGGGTGCACGTCAAAGTGATATTTTGCAGCAGTTCCTGATTGAAGCAGTGCTGGTGTGTATTTTAGGCGGTATTTTGGGGGTGCTGCTCTCGCTCGGGATTGGCCAGCTAATTACCCACTTTGCCGGCGGTACTTTCCAGATGGCCTATTCAACCACTTCGATTGTGGCTGCCTTTGTCTGCTCAAGCCTGATCGGGATTGTGTTTGGCTTTATCCCGGCACGTAATGCCGCTCGTCTGAATCCAGTCGATGCGCTTTCTCGCGAATAAGGAACCTGATATGCAAATGAATTTAACCAAGCTTGCCAGTGCCCTGTTGCTGGGAAGCTCGCTGGTCGGTTGTGCCGCAGTGGTGAAAACCCCCTATCAACAGCCTGCGATCAATATGCCGGGTAGCTTTCAAAACAATAAGGTGCTTAGTCAGCAGATTCATGCCGATATTTTGGCAGATCAATGGTGGACTTTATTTAAAGATCCGCAATTAAATAATTTGGTGAATGAAGTATTGGCGCAGAATACCGATCTGGCAGTGGCCGGCATCAGTTTACAACAGGCCCGTATTCAAGCCAGACAAGCTCAAAGTCAGCAAGGCGTTCGTGTCGGTGATGCCGGACTGACAACACGTAGAAGTTTTGATTTAGAAGATGGTGATAGTTCATCGAGTTTTGGGATTAATTATCCGGGTTTAAGCTATGAACTGGATCTGTTTGGCAAACTGGCCAATCAGACTGAAGCGGCACGCTGGGAAGCACTGGCCTCTGAAGAAGACTTGCAGGCAACCGCACAAAGCCTGATTGGCACCACGGCACAATTGTACTGGCAACTGGCTTATCTGAATGAACGTTATAGTGTGGTACAGCAAAATCTGGCGACCGCGCAAAAAACCTATGATCTGGTGCGGGTGCAATATCGTGCCGGCGCAGTATCCGGTCTGGATTTAACCCAGGCGGAACAGGCAATTCAAAGTCAACAGGCGACTTTAAGCCAGATTGAACAGCAACGTGTGGAAACACGTACCGGACTCGCGGTATTGCTGCACATGCCGGTTCAACAGCTCGCGATTCAAGAGCCAAGCCGTTTACCGAATATTCAATTGCCGAGTATTCAGGCTGACTTACCGGCGAGTTTGTTGTCACGTCGCCCTGACCTTCGAGCGACTGAACTGCGCTTGCGTAAGGCACTAGCCAATAAAGATGCCAACAAAGCCAGCTACTATCCATCCATTAGTTTGACCGGTAATCTGACCACCGGTATTGGCAGCAGTACTTCCCTCTCGAATGCCCTGAAAAATCCGGTTGCAACTTTAGGTGCTGGTCTGACTTTGCCTTTCCTGCAATGGAATGACATGAAACGTGATCTACAAGTCAATGAGCTGGAATATGAAAAAGCCATTATCCAGTATCGCCAGACCATGTATGAAGCCTTTGCCGATGTGGAAAATGCCTTGTCGAATCGGACTGAGCTCACTAAGCAGGTGGCTTTGCAGCAACGCAATGTTGAGTTGGCCGAAAGAACTGAACGCTTGACTGAAGTGCGTTATCGTAATGGTGCAGTCGCTTTAAAGAACCTGCTGGATGCACAGGAAACTACGCGCAATGCACGACTGTCTTTGGTGCAAACCCGACAGAACCAGTACAATGCCTATGTCACCTTGATGCAGGCATTGGGTGGTAGTCCTATCCGTGAATTGCCTTAACAAAGCTTAATCCATAAAAAACCGCTGACAGACAGCGGTTTTTTAGTTCATATTATTTGGGTCAGTTTATTTCATTTGCAAATATGCATTCACATTTTTCAATAATTCAATCGATCGCTCATGTCCGAGCAAACTGCCTTTTTCCAGCCAGTCCCGTGCAATCCCGATATCACGCGCCACGCCAATGCCTTTGGTATATAAACGTCCAAGATGACTATAGGCATCTGCATTCACCTGCGCTGCCGCCTGCTGATAATACTGTACGGCTTGCTCAATATTACTCTCAACACCTTGACCTTGCTCATAGGATTCACCCAGAGCATTTAGCGCCACACCATTCTGCTGAGCGGCTGCTTTTTGCAGATAGCTCAAGCCTAAGGCAATATCCTGCGCAATCTGTTGCCCTTGAAGATACTTCAAGCCCAATTCTGCTTGTGCCTGGGCATGACCCAATTGCGCAGCCTGATGCAGATAGCGATTGGCCAGCTCTGCATTATTGATAAACACAGGATAAATGCCTGACAGAGCTTGGTACAGGAACCATGCCGCCTCTTTCGAACCTTTTGCAACCGCCTGATTCAGGTACTGGATAGCTTTGTCGCGTGTCGGTAAAGGGTATTCAACCAGACTATAAAACCGGCCAACGCTATAAATTAAATCCGCTTCAGATTGAGCTTCAATCTGCCAATACTGCTGTGCCGCGTTCTGAATCATTTGTGTGGCTTTGGCAATGTCTTTTACTGTACCGACACCATTTAAATAACACAGTGCCAGCCCCATCCGTGCAGACACATCGTCAGGACTAAGCTGATAGGCAGCCTGATATAACTCAAATGCTTTTTGCGGTTCGTTGGCCACCAGGTGCTGTTCAAAATACAGCGCAGCAATCATACATAAGGCAGGCGCATGCTGACTGTTGGCCGCTTCCGCCCAGTAACGAAATGCCATGGTTTCATTTTTATCAACATACCAGCCATGAAAATAGGCCAGCCCGATTAAGGTCTTAGCGTGTGCATCGGCGTGTTCTTTGGACTGCTGTAATAAATGCTGGAACACGCGCTGACGCTGGTCGGTATCGATACGGCCCTGTAGCACACCGGCATAATAATCATAGAGACCTTTCTGGTCACCGAGACTGATACAGCGTTTAATAAATTGCAGCGATTGCTTCAGGTCTTGAGGCAGAATCTGGCCACGCGCATAAGAGTTCGCAATCTGCTGATTGGCAGCCAAATGATCTTGTTGCGCCGCCAGAAACAGATAATGAATTCCTTGCACTAAATCCTGGGTCGCTGAATCTGTTAAATAATATTGAGCCAGCTGATACTGCGAATTGGCATGACCCTGCCCGGCATTTTGTATTAACAAGGCCAGACGCTGTGTCTCTGCAGCGGTCTCATTTTGATGGTCTTCGGTCGAAGAAAGTTCAGTGATGCGGTACTGGGCATCCAGATTGCCACGTGCTACCGCATGTCGGTACCAATACAAAGCTTTTTCCGGGTCAGCCTGTTGATACGCCTCCCCTTCATGAATCTGCCCCAAATGATAGGCTGCATCATCACTGCCCAGACGAAAGGCTTTTTCTAGATAACTAATCGCCTTTTCGGTATTCTGCTCATGTCCCAGACCTTGCAGATGCATCAGGCCCATGCCTACATAAGCTTGTGGAATTTCCTGTTGCTGGGCCAGCCCCTGATAAATCTGATAGGCACGTTCATAATTCGGATGTTCTGGATCTGAACTCAAACGTGCTGCATGTTTCAGTTGAGCATCAATCTGCTCAATCCATAAATCATGTTGTACAGCCTTCGCCTGATCACGTTTCACCGGATCGGGACGTTTCCACATCCAGATCGCTAACGCCCCTATCCCCAAAATCAGTACCAGCAAGAACCACATAGCTGCTCCAAAACATTATTTTTGTTCTGCGAATGAATCCTTTCATTCTAAACGCCAGTTTAAAAAAAGCACATAGATTGTGCTTTTTATTTTTTAAATCAGGCTTTTGCTCTTTTACTATCGAGCTTTTTCAAACCTTCTGCCACGGCAACCATGGCAAAGCTCGAAGTCACCACCACGGCAGAGCCATACCCCCCACAGCGCAAGCCGGCACTGGCGCAGACATCGGCACTGGAGAATGGATTATCAATTGAATAGACACAGGTAATGCCGAATTTTTCTTTGGGCTTTTTACAGATGCCTTTAGCACGTAACTGGGCACGCAATTTGGCCAGCATCGGGTCCTGTTCGGTTTTAGATAAATCTGCAACACGAATTTTCAGTGGATCCAGTTTGCCACCTGCCCCGCCCGATACAATTAAAGGAATCTTGTTAAAGCGACAATGTAGCATCAGGGCAAATTTGGCTTTGACATCATCGATGCAATCTAAAATCAGATCCGGTGTCGGAGCTAAAATTTCTTTGATATTCTCAGGCGTCAGATAATCATCAATTAGATTGATTTTAATCCGTGGATTAATTGCACGGCAACGCTCGGCCATAACTTCAATTTTTTCGTGACCTAATGTCGTACTCATGGCAGGCAATTGACGGTTAATATTAGACGCGGCCACCACATCCATATCGACCAAGGTCAGCTCGCCCACACCGCTACGTGCCAGTGCTTCTACCGCCCATGAACCGACACCACCGATACCAATCACCATCACATGACTTTTTTCATAATGGTTAAAGCTGTCTTCTCCATAAATTTTGGCAACACCAGCAAAACGGCGGTCATATTCATCATCTTGAAGCAGGTCAGTCATAGGTCATCTATAGCAATAAAAATACCGGATCATTTTAGCAAAATCCGCTTTTCTTTACCGCCACTAAATTTTTGATCGATTTAAATGACATTCAGATTGGATGAGAGCGACAACCGACTCGCGATTGATTAAAATATCAACAAATTAATTCTATGTCATTTGGCCAAAAGGAGTGGAATGTCATGCTATTTAACACCCTTTTGGGTTTGAACATTGTTTGTATCGGGCTTTATTTTTATGTTCTGATCAGCCAAAAGAACAAAAATTATTATCTCAGCATTCTCATTCGTTTAATGACTTTAGGATTATTTGGCTTAGTTATTTTCGATCGTTATGAAACACAGAATCATCTGATTGTGTTATTACTCTTGTGGGTAGGCTTTGAAAGCATGGAGCAGTTTTACACTAGAAAAAATCCAGTTCAGTAAAATAAAAAAAGAGGCTTTCGCCTCTTTTTCATCTATCGGAATTAATCTTTATTCATGATGAAAAAATATTCACGATAGTATTTCAATTCCGCAATCGAATCACGAATGTCATCCATCGCCAGATGCGAGGCATTTTTCTTGAGACCGCTCATGATTTCCGGGCGCCAGCGTTTGGCCAGTTCTTTCACTGAAGATACATCCAGATTACGGTAATGGAAATACTGCTCCAGTTCAGGCATCAGGCGGTGCAAGAAACGGCGATCCTGACAGATCGAGTTACCACACATCGGTGAAGATTTTGGATTGACCCATTTTTTCAGGAATTCAATAGTTTGCTGTTCGGCATCCTGAGCGGTCAGTTTACTGCGACGTACACGTTCAATCAGACCAGACTGGCCATGCTGGCGAGTGTTCCACTCATCCATGGCATTTAACAGACGTGCAGGCTGATGTACCGCAAGCACAGGACCTTCTGCCAAAATATTCAAATTGTCATCGGTTACAATTGTTGCAATTTCAATAATTTGATCATTGTCTGTGTCTAGACCTGTCATTTCAAGGTCAATCCAAATCAGGCGGGTATCAGCGGTGCTGCTCATAAATGTGCAATCTTATTGGGTTTAAAAACAACTATAGTAGCAAATTAATTACATCTTGGGTGTCATTCGGGGGCTGCTTCATGCTATTTTTGCCATCTGATTTACCCGGTTTTTTTAGGATATGAATGGCCTTAATACGTAAGCGTCGTCTGACAGAGCAACAACAGCGCCGCATTCAGAAACAACAGAAAACACGTCAAGAAGATCTCGATACCTCCAGTGATCTTGAAGGTTTAGTGGTGCAACATTATGGCCGCCAACTTGAAGTGCAAGCTTTGTCTCGCCCTGACATTCACCCTGAAAAACTTGTGGTCGCCGATGGTGAGCCTGAACCTTTCTGGAAAGAGATTGAACTGGACAGCGTCTGGCGCTGTCATACTCGAACCAATCTGGATTTATTGGTCACGGGTGACCGGGTCAAATGGCAAGCCGATCCGAATACCGGTTTAGGAATTATCACCGCGATTCATCCCCGAAAATCCTTATTGACACGCCCCGACCGCTATCACAAGGTTAAACCGGTAGCGGCCAACATTTCACTGATTGTGATCGTGTTTGCACCATTGCCTGAGCCAGCGCCGGGCCTGATCGACCGTTATCTGGTGGCCTGTGCCGATGCCGATATTCCTGCATTGCTGGTGATGAATAAAGCCGATTTGTTAAAAGAAAACGATCCGATTCTGACTCTGCTGCAAGAATATCAAGATCTCGGTTATGAAGTGATGCAGACCCAATCCGATGGCGACCTGACTGCACTGTCTAATCGTCTGGAAAATGAAACGGTGGCTTTCGTCGGTCAATCTGGTGTGGGTAAAAGCACGCTGATTAATGCGATCGTGCCGGATGCCGCACAGAAAACCAATATTATTTCGGAAAACTCGGCACTTGGTCAGCACACTACGACATCAACGCGCTTGATCGGTTTTGGTGAAGGTGCCGCCCTGATTGACTCTCCGGGAATTCGTGAATTTGGCCTGTGGCATCTGACTTTAGATAAGGTACAAAGCGGCTTTCCTGAAATTGAAAACCTGCTCGGCCATTGTCAGTTCCGTAACTGTACCCATAAGCATGAAAAACAATGTGCTTTGCGTCAGGCTGCTGCCGCAGGTGAAATTTTACCGCGCCGACTGGACAGCTATTTACGTTTAATCGACGAAATCACTGAAGCACAGCAAAAAAATTAATTTTCTTAACCCTTGGCCCTTGAAGCGGTGATTTTGATCACCATATTTATGAGCTATACTCTTGGCAATTTTAAAATTGTAATTAGGTGAATTGTGGAACGTTGGTTCGAGTTTATGGGGAATCACCCCTTCTTATTTGGAACACTCGCGGTATTAGTGGTTTTGTTCTTCATTATCGAAGGTCAACGTAACGGTCGCAAAATTTCTCCGCAATCGCTGGGAATTTTAGTCAAAGCAAAAAATGCCATGCTGATTGATTTACGTGATGCCAAAGACTTCCGTGAAGGTCATATCAGCGGCAGCCGTAATATTCCATATAGCCAGATTACAAAACATGTTGAAGAGCTGAAAGCATCTGATCGCCCTTTGGTGTTCATTTGTAACCTTGGACAGGTGGCTGGTACTGCATTACAGCAGGTTGGTCATGCCGATGCCTACCGTCTTGATGGCGGCGTCAGCAACTGGAAAGCTCAAGGTTTACCTTTGGTGAAAAGCAAATAATCCACGAACAGGAGATTGATCATGGCTGAAGTTACTATTTACTCGACGACAGTGTGTCCTTATTGCGTGCGTGCAAAACAGCTACTGGAACGTAAGGGTGTGGCATATAAAGAGATTAACTTGTCTCAAGAAGCGCCTGAAGTACGTCTTGAATTGATGCAGCGTACCAATCACCGTACCGTGCCACAAATTTTTATTAATGATCAGTTCATCGGTGGTTTTGACCAACTTTATGCTTTAGAGCGTGAAGGCAAACTTGATGAATTGCTGGCTTAACCTTACTAAAATTATCACTTCATATTAAGGATCAAAAAATGAGTGAAGAACAACAAGCTCAACCACAATTGGCATTAGAGCGTATTTATACCAAAGATATTTCTTTTGAAGTTCCTGGGGCGCAAGTTTTTACCAAGCAATGGCAACCTGAGTTAAACATCAACCTTTCTTCTTCTGCAGAAAAAATTGATGAAACTCATTTTGAAGTAGCTTTAAAAGTCGTGGTTCAAGCGACCAACGAAGGTGATACCGCGTTTATCGTTGATGTGACTCAAGCCGGTATTTTCCTGGTAGATGGCGTTGAAGAAGAGCGTCTTCCATACATCCTAGGTGCATACTGCCCGAACATCCTGTTCCCTTTCCTACGTGAAGCAGTGAATGATATGGTAACTAAAGGTAGCTTCCCACAGTTGCTACTTACACCAATCAACTTCGATGCTGAATTTGAAGCCAATATGCAACGTGCCCAAACCGCTGCTGTGGATGGTCAAGCTTAATCGCTGTCATTCAAATCTAAAAAAGACCGCTTGTGCGGTCTTTTTTATTGCCTTGAGTGGCCTCCCCCTTTATCAAAGGGGGAATGAGGGGGATTTTGATCATTTCCTCACTCAGAGAAAGAAGTCATTCCCCTCTCTCTAACTCTCTCCCTGAGGGAGAGAGGATTTATAGGACTTATTCCGCATCCGCCATCAAATCAGCGCTCATACCTACCGTATTGAAACCGGCATCGACATACAGGATTTCACCGGTAATTCCGTTAGCCCATGGCGAGCACAGGAACAATGCAGCATTACCGACATCTTCAATCGTCACATTACGTTTTAATGGAGCAACTTTCTCATTCAGGTCAAGCATTTTACGGAATGATTTAATACCTGAAGCTGCCAAAGTACGGATTGGACCCGCAGAGATCGCATTCACGCGAATACCTTCCTGACCCAAGCTAGACGCCAAATAACGTACGCCAGCTTCTAAAGAGGCTTTGGCCATACCCATCACGTTATAGTTTGGCATTACACGCTCAGAACCTTGATAGGTCAATGTCAGCAAACAGCCTTGACGGACTTGCAGCAAAGGTTTTGCCGCACGTGCCATTGCAATAAAGCTATAAGCACTGATGTCATGTGCAATATTAAAACCTTCACGATCCGTGATTTCGGTGAAGTCACCATCCAGCGTATGTGCCGGTGCAAAACCGATAGAATGCACTACGCCGTCCAGACCATCCCAGTGTTTAGCCAGTTCGGCAAATGCATGGTCAATTTCAGCATCGACTGCCACATCACAAGGAAAAACCAGTTTCGAACCAAACTGTTCAGCAAAGTCATCTACCCGCTTTTTCAGCTTTTCATTTGGATAAGTAAAAGCCAATTCAGCACCTTCACGATGCAATGCCTGAGCAATACCAAAAGCAATCGATAATTTACTCGCAATGCCCGCGATCAAGAAGCGCTTACCCGCCAAAAGTCCTTGTGCCATGTGAATCTCACCTAAAAAAATGTATATGGCATGATGCCAAGTCTGGAGCATTTTAGAAATTGCATAATGCACCTTTTTTTCTATTTATGATGAACCGGGAATTTAAGACCGAGTTAAGAGCGTTAAATTAAATGGCCAGATGCAGGGCCTGATGAGTATTTTGCCAGAGCTGTTCAGCCAGTTCCTCTTTGTGCATATGTAGACTCTTTGCCAGTCCTTGCAGCACATAAGGTAAATTTGCAGGTGTATTTCGGGTACGTTGCTCGGTCGAGCTTTGACAACAGAGTGGCGTCATATCCGGACAGTCAGTTTCCAATACCAGATGTTCTGGTCCGACATACTGCACCACTTGATGAAGTTTTTTGGCATTTAGATTGGTGATTTGCCCGGTGATGCCCAGTTTGAATCCCAGCTTGATAAAAGCCTTGGCTTCCTCAATCCCACCACCAAAGGCATGCGCAATGCCGCCCTGTTTAAACTGCTGCTGTTTTAAAATCTGCAAAACCTCCGCATGCGATTTGCGGATATGCAGCAAAACCGGCTTATCAAATTGCTGTGCCAGTTCAAGCTGTGCAGCAAAAAAATCTTTTTGCTTCTGAAAAATTTCCGCCTGTTTGTGCTGTTTTAAAAAGGTATCCAGACCGATTTCGCCAATGGCAATGCATGGTTCAGTTTTGAGCAGCCGTTCCAAATCGTATAGATGTTCAGCCTGATGCTGTTCAATATAAAACGGATGCAAGCCGGGTGCCAAATGGCTTTGCGGGGCATTTTCCAGATCATTGATGAAGTGATGGGTCCTTAACAAATCTTGAAAACGGTTTTGCAAAAAACCAATTAAAACCAGATGATCGACACCTACCGCTTTGGCCGTATAGGCCAACTGTTCCCGATCAGGATCAAAATCGGGAACATCAAAATGGGTATGCGTATCAAACAGTTTTAAGGTCATTTGGCTTTTGCAGCAGATGCTGGCTGTGCCTCGGAGGCAGCTTTTTCAGTTTGAGGCAGATATTCAGGTTTCAGTACACCTTGTAGCTGCTCATAAGGAATCATTAAACGTGGCAAGCCAACCACATATGGCCCAATTTCATATTCGGCATATTGCAATATCAAGCCGTCTTTGCCCAGATAGAAGTTATCGGTAAGCTTGAACTTCCAGGCCTGTTCATATTCGGCGACATCTTTGGCCAGCTTGGACTCTACCACCCAGGTTTTAAACGCATCATAAGCACGCGCTTCCAGTTGGGCTTTCTGTTTGACCGCAATAATGTCATCCAGCTTGATCAGCTTTTTCTGTTCCAGATCAAAATTATAATAAGTCTGTGCAGATGCCCCGTGTGCGCCTCCCAGATAATAACTGCTGTTCAAAACTACTGTCGCTAGAGGATCACCCGAATGCAGAATCTTGGGCTTAATCATCAGGCTAATACTATGACTGGCACTCAGGGCCTTGAGCTCTTTATCCAGATTCAAGAAAGTCTGCATATAAGGTTGAGTTTGCTGCTCAAGCTGCTGTTTTGGTGTCACCACTGTTGCTAAAGCAGCTTTGGGTTCAGAGGCGGCAACGTCTGCTTCGCTGGCAGCGCTCACTTTTGCCGGTTCAATCGCATCAACAGACAGGATATTTTTCAACTGTTGCAGAATCTGCTGGTCGATCCATTCATCAATAAAGCTCTGATTACTGTTCAGACGTTCGATCGAAATTTCCGGACAGCTTTTGTCTTCACATTCTGGCATTGCCAGCTTGAGCTTTTCGGTATCGCCGCTGAGTTTAAGTGCTTCAGCTTCGGCTTGTACCACCTCGGAAGCACTTGATTCTTCCGGCTCATTACTTTTCGGCTGGCAGGCACTCAGCAAGATTGCTGATGCCAGGATGGATAGACAAAAGATATTCTTGTATTTTGGCATTCATTCACCTTTTTGGAACCTGTAATCTCGCAGGATCATGAGCTTTAAAACATATGCTGATAGATATCAGCTTTCAAGACCTGTTGTGTTTGTTGTTTTGTTAAATAGATATCCAGTTGTTTGGCGTCTTTGCTAATTTCATGGCTGCGAAAATGCAGCCCAATGCCTTCCTGATCAAAGAACCAGTCAGCCTGTCCCCAATACAGTTTTTTTGGTGCTTTTTGCTGAACTTCCTGATCATTTTCTTTGAGCCATGTCTCATAGGCTTGCTGAATAATCTGATCCATCAGCAATTGCTGTTTAGAATCGACTATATCCAGTGGGGTCAGCATTTTCTGCTGGCGGCGATCAGCCACAAAAAAATAATAGCGCTCATGCACGCTGACATTTTCCTGTTTGGTATCGACCCCGATCTGCATCAACACATATTGATTGCGCTGGTAAGGAATGCGGGTATATAGCGACAGTTCATAAGCCTTGTTCAAATTGAGCTGCGCCTGCCAGGCATCCGATTTTTTTACATAGGCATTGATCGCCTGCTGTAAATTCATGTCCTGTTTCAACCCAATTTGATCCTGGATCACTTTGGCCTGCTGCTTTTCAATCCATTGGTTCATCCATGGATCAACCGTATGCAAGGTCTGAATATCCAGATTGATACAGTTTTTATTTTCACAAAATGGCAAGGCAATCTTGGCCGGCTGCTCTTGAATATTCAGATAAGGCAAAACATCTGCGGTCTGCTGAGCTGCGGTGATTTTCTCATTTTCCGGAGTATTAACAGGCTCTTTTTCGCTTTGATCACAGCCACTCAGGACAAGACTTAAACCAATCACAGAACCGAGGACGACTTCCTTGCTGAGCTTCATTCTCTTTGCTATATCTATCGAGTTATTAATTGCTTAAATGTAGCATAAAATAAAACAGCTTCCGGAGAAGCTGTTTGATATTTTTAAACTTTAGCTGCGGAACGTTAAAGTTTAGTGTTCACGCGTATTGTGGAACACGATGTCCGGATAACGTTCTTGCATCAGCTGCAAATTCACGCGGCTTGGTGCAAGATATGTCAAATGACCACCACCATCGACAGACAACTGGTCATGAGCTTTTTTCTTGAATTCGTTGAATTTCTTCTCGTCATCGCAAGACACCCAACGTACTGTGTTGATGCTGACCGGTTCGTAAACACAATCAACTTTGTATTCTTCTTTCAGACGGTAAGCCACCACTTCAAACTGTAGCACACCCACCGCACCCACGATCAGGTCGTTGTTATTCTGTGGCATGAATACCTGGGTTGCCCCTTCTTCAGACAGCTCTTTCAGACCTTTTTGCAGCTGCTTGGATTTTAATGGATCCTTCAAGCGGACACGGCGGAACATTTCAGGCGCAAAGTGCGGAATACCGGTAAACTGAAGTTTCTCACCCGAGGTAAATGTATCACCAATCTGGATGGTGCCATGGTTATGCAGACCAATAATATCACCCGGCCAAGCTTCTTCCAGATGCTGACGATCACCGGCCAAGAAAGTTAAGGCATCGCTGATGCGCACATCTTTATCCAAACGTACATGCTTCATCTTCAAGCCTTTTTCATACTTGCCTGAACAGATCCGCATGAAGGCAATACGGTCACGGTGTTTCGGATCCATATTGGCCTGAATCTTGAAGACAAAACCGGTAAAGCCTTCTTCATCCGCTTCTACAACACGATCTTGGGTCGGATGGGCTTTAGGAGATGGTGCATATTGACTGAAGGCATCCAGAACATGGTCGACACCAAAGTTACCCAAGGCTGTACCGAACAACACAGGCGTTTGACGACCCGCCAGAAATTCTTCGCGGTCTAAAGGCTCATTGGCCATTTGTACCAGTTCAAGCGATTCTTCAAATGCCGCCCAAGCCAGTTCACCCACTTTCTCACGAAGATCAGGATAGTCATAACCATCACGCACTTCGATCTCAGTAATCACTGAACCGAAACCGGCTTTATACACGTAGAATTTTTCTTCGATTAAATTAAATACACCGGCAAAATCACGGCCTGTACCGAGTGGCCAGGTGATCGGGACACATTTAATTTTTAGAACGTTTTCGATTTCATCCAGAAGCTCAAGCGGCTCACGGATTTCACGGTCCATTTTATTGACGAATGAAATGATCGGGGTATCGCGCATCCGACACACTTCCATTAGTTTAATGGTTCGGTCTTCGACACCTTTTGCCCCGTCAATCACCATCAGCGCCGAGTCTACCGCGGTTAGGGTACGGTAGGTATCTTCCGAGAAGTCTTCATGTCCCGGGGTGTCCAGAAGATTGATCATCTTGTCTTTAAAAGGAAATTGCATCACCGAGGTGGTAATCGAGATACCACGCTCTTTTTCCATTTCCATCCAGTCAGATGTTGCGGCCCGGTCAGATTTACGGCTTTTTACCATCCCGGCCACCTGAATAGCCTGACCCCATAACAGCAATTTTTCTGTCATGGTGGTTTTACCGGCATCGGGGTGGGAAATAATAGCAAAGGTTCTACGAGCCTTTACCTCTCTCGCTAATTGATCTTTAAACATGAGAAAAATCTACAATATGTACACAGTTATGTACACATTTCTAAATATGTACTAAAACTGAAAAGTGGGAATTCAAAATTGGCGCAATTGTAGCAGATTTAAACTCGCTATATTCAAGTCTTGTCTATTGAAGAATCTAGATCCTATTACTGAAAGTAAGTTAAACCATTTGTATAATTTTTTCTTTTAAGCGTGTACAAAAATCTAAACACTCATTCCTCATCGACAGATTAAATTCTAAATCACATTCAGTAATTTTAAAGAATACAACATGAAAAGGAATATCCACGCCATGTTGTTTTATATTAGTAGAAATTACTCCATTAGTACTGTCTAAATGAAGTGATGCCCATCTTTTCTCTGATATTGGATATATAAAGCCACATCCTTTGATTTTCGCCTCATTAGCGTATTGACCTATGTAAGTATGGAGCTGAAATAGATCCTCTCGACCTACGCCAAATCTACTGTCGAAAGTTTTATATTTAACATCAAATATATAAAGACCTTCAGCACTTTCCAGAACAAGATCTGGCTCTAATTTCCTCATATATCCAGTATTGATACCTGCTGATATTTTATGAATTTGCGCATATTTACTACGCACAATTATTCCTGCTCTTTTTATTAACTTACGAATAAAATATTCAAAAAGCATAGATACATCAAATAGAAATGAGCTCGATGCTTCATCTGAACTAAAATCCGAACTTTTTTGACTTATGATTTTCTTAGATAAATCTATAAGAACGTTGTAATCATTATAAAATGGATTTGTGAAATATTGCGTTCGCAAAATCTCCTGTCTCGTCCTTTTTATCCCTTTATTAGCAATAAGAAATGTATTATAGATATTCCTCGTATGCTGACAAAATGAGTAATGTTCTATAATTTCATAAGCAGCAAGGAAAAGTGAAGCTGAAGGGTTTTCATAGCTATGCTCTCTATAACTACATAAATGTTTTCCTAACATCTTATTGTTAAAATAATCAACAACATCAATCTTCCCACGCACTCGCCCTAACTTCTCATTTTTTGTTATATATGTTTTTGGAAGCCCTAATCGATACGCCCGCTTAAATTTAATGTTCCAAAGATATGCAAGGAGCCATTCATAACCCTCCCCTATATTTTGACCTCCGAAATTCTCCAGTTCAAGAAATCCGTCAGCGTCAGCTATAATAAATCTTAAGAAATTATCCCCAAATCGCGAACTAATCTTTAATGAATAATCTCCCTGCTTAATAAAGCCAATAAGATTTCCTGTGGTAAGAGTAAAGTTAGCTGCATTAATACCACTAACTCTTAATAAAGCGTCATCAGTATTATGCTCATATTCACTATCGTTAAAGAGAACCAAAGCATCAGCACCACGCTCCATTAAGGAATCATTGACATCAGTAGATAACCTATTAATAAAGTGCCAAACTGCTTGGTCGTTATTATAAGGATACGTCCATTGTCCACTAGCCCTTTTATTTAGCTTAACAGGGTTATCTAATCGTCGGTTATACAGTATTCCATCTTGAACTGTATAAATTTGATTGTCGACCAGAGTTCCATTTTTAATGACATTAAAGAGCCACACATTAGACCCCAAAAGATTTACTAAAAGATCTTATTAACTCTGCTTCTTCACCTGTACCACGTAAATATTCTTGCAACAATGGTCTGATACTATCTTCCCAAATCAAAGCTTTCACCTCAGTTAAGCTTAAACTTTTAGGGTATTTCAAATTCATTAAATAAGCATGCCCAATCTGGTAATCATTACCAAGTAAAGCTTGAGCTTTTATATTTTCATTAAGCTCTTCAAGACTACTTGCTAATTCAATCCATTTAGCACAATGCTCTGAAAGGTAGAATTTCAACAACCTTGTATCTGGCTTCACCTCTTGCCAAGAAAATCTACGCCGAAGAGCGAAGTCAAAACTTTCCACACTTCTATCAATCGTATTCATTGTGCCAATTAAATATATATTGGTAGGAATGAAAAATTGATAGGTCTGTCCTAATTCCAGTATGCCTGTTTTCTTCGTATTCAAATTAGCATATTGGGTTTTAACACTGCCCTTAACACCACGATATTCTAAGCAGTACATTAACTCGCCAAAAACACGAGATAATTCCGCACGGTTAATTTCATCAATAATAAAAAAGAATGGAGGGATAGCATTAGAAACTAATTTAGTTTGGTCCTCTACTCTAAAGATATAGTCCCAATATGAATTACTGAGTTGATCTTTATAAGGATGTAAATCAAGGATTTTTATCTCATCCCATTCTTTATCTAGATGCAAATTAAATACATCAATTTCCCATTTACCAGCCTTTAAACAAAACTCTTTAAAAATCCCATTCTGTAATGTTAATTGGGCTTGTCCATTCTCATCTAAAATAGGGCGTAGTCCTTCAATGAAATCCTCATAGCTGAAAGACGGATGGAATTGCACTAACTCAATCTGACCTTGATGAGTAAAATCAGTATCAGGAGCAAACTCCTCTTTCCAAATATCAAACAAAAGTGAAGTTTGCTGACGAGCCTGAAAAGTCTTACCTGTTCCAGGAGCACCGTATTTAATAATTTGTTTTTTTAAACTGAATGGGTTTGACAAATTTTCATAGAGCTCCCAAACAAACTGGCTTAAAAAAAATTCGTCTGTCTCTTGATTCTGCATCTCTTCACTGAATACCTGTTTCAAAATCTCCATCAAAAATTGATTTTTTGAAAACCAATCTTTAGGTTCACTATCTGGATAAATTGGAATAATTTTTTCACGCATTAACCAACTAAAAACTTGGTTAAATTTACCTGAGTCTACCGTTGTAGAAACATCAAGAGTACATGCAGCAACTACCCTATTAACAAGCACTGGATTATTTTTTTCTATATATTCAGACCAATGATCTTGAAATATTTTGTAGCTTCTTATATTAGGCTCAAGAATCAATTGTTCTAAGGCTGTTAAAAATTCTTTATTTTTAATAACCTTACGAAAGTCGATTTCACTCAAAGTCGACTGCCCACGAGAAGCAATACCATTATTTTTATCATAGAGAAGCTGCTGTAGAAAATTTTCATCCCTCTCTGATAATGTTTCTCCTTGTTTTATGCATTCTCGTTTTTTTTCGACCTGATTATAAAAATTTTTATATGCTTTATTCCATCCCAAAACTTCATGCTTCCTATTCTCAATCAAAAGCTTATAAAGATTTTTTAATCTGATCGACATACCGTATCCTTTTCTAAATTACCTTACTTCGAAATTTTTTTTAAAATATAGCCTTGCTCTTGAACAAAGTGGCTCTCACAAATATTCTCTTCAATTAACTGATTTAGCACTTGTTCTGCTTGAGTATGTCCAATTAAAAACTTACGTTGTAAACTCGATACCGAAACGACACCTACTTCCTCTATGAATAATTTGGCACGTTCAAAAAGATCGTCTGATTGCATAATTCCCCCATTCTCAATGAATTAAATTTTTGCTCGTACTAAGATCATGCTGACATTGTCATACGCCTGTTTCGAATCTAATGACGCTTTCATGTCGAGTAACCATGCTCGAAGTTCCATATCTACTTTTAAAGCAGGCCATTCCGTACACTCCATCACATCATGCACACCATCGGTACAAACTAATAAGGCATCATTCTCAGTCAAATATTCTTCTGTTGTTGTAAAATCCATCACTTCATGCAAAGGATCAGCACAAAAGTATTGTAATAATGCACCATAAATACTGGCATAGTTTCCCCCTTCTTTTATCTCGCCATTTTCTCTTAACTGTTCAAGATAATTATGATCTCTCGTCAGGCAGTGCCACTTTTGATCATGCTGGCTAAACAAATATACTCGACTATCCCCAATATGTTGAATTGTCACAAAACCTTGTTCGCCATTATTTTGAATGAGTGCAAGTGTTGAACTGGCTCCAAAACTATTTTTTTGATGTGCTAATTGATCAACAAGATACTGCTGAATGGTAAATGCTTGACAAGTTTCTATCTTTTTATTTTGCATTAAAGCATTTAAAACTGTATAGGCTGCTTGCTCAGCTACTGGACTATTGCTAATCCCATCCGCTACAGCAACACACCACTGTTCTTTTTCAGAATGGCTATACAGTTTAGTGATGAGTCCATCATGTTGAATAACTTTATTTTCAATCAAAATGGCATCTTGTTGATACTTTGACCTCGCCTTCCATGTCAGACCTTGCATTTCAAAAGTACTCATCACATTGATCTCAAACTTAATAGTACTTTTTTTACCAAAACCCGATAACACAATCAAGAAAAATTTTGTATAAGTTACTGATTAATAATGAATTATTTAATTTAAAACTTACTTTACGCTTTTTAATTCTCATTCATGTTTAACTGTTTAAGTAAAAATGTAACTAAATATTTTTTCAAGCTAAATCATGATTTAAGACGATACCTTTGCTTAGGGCTTTTCGGCTTATCTGGAATAGTACGCTCAATCAAATCTGCTTCTATTGCTGGATTCAAATAATTCTTTTGGAATGTTGCCCGATGGTTTAAACCAACCAATTGCATCAACTCAGCCAAAGTGTAGTCTTCTAGCTTCATTGCTGAAATTAAACGCTGAACTTGATCGCTCACTTGTACGTAAGCTTGAGCGGTAACATGACCGCTATCTTGAGCGGTATCAGTTGAACTAAGAATTGCATCTAAAATCATCTGCAAAATAAATTCTATAAAAGGTGCTGAATCTGTTCGATCCGTACTTGCTTGTAATGCTTCATAATAGGCTTTCTGATTTTGATAAATCAGGCTTTCAACAGGAATATTAGCAAAGATTGGATTCCATCTGCTTAATATTAAAGTTTGCCATAGCCTTCCCATGCGCCCATCGCCATCCGCAAATGGATGAATGAATTCAAACTCATAGTGAAATACTGAACTTTGGATAAGAGGATGCACTTCGCTATCATTTAACCAATCAAGTAAGTCAACCATCAGTCGATTAATTTGATTTGCAGGCGGAGCCATATGCACCACTCGATCACCTGACATTACACCGACACCACCATGACGATACTGACCAACTTCATCAATCAAGCCTGTCATTAAAATTTGATGAGCTTGTAGTAAGTCCGACTCTTGACTTGGTTGCCACTGCTGAAAGGCTTCATAGGCTTTAATCGCATTACGCACTTCCTGAACTTCTTTTGGAGGTGCAATTACGGTCTTACCATTTAGAATCGCCGTGATCTGTTCCGTACTTAAAGTGTTCCCTTCAATCGCCAGTGAGCCTTGAATGGTACGGATACGATTGGCTTTTCGTAGTTTTAAGCTGTCTTGGATTTCTTCTAAAACAGTCAAGCGCCCTATATTCTCACTAATCTGTGCAATTAGATGAATGATTTTAGATGTGATGGTATAAGGCGGTTGGTATTTCATAAGGAGGCTATTCCTACAAATTTATTTTAGAATTATACGATCTATTGTAAAATATTGATTTTACAATTATTCAATCATTTAAAGTCTATTTAATTCTACCATTATAATTCGTTATTCATTTTTCCAACTCATTATGGATGCGCTTACAGTGGTTGGATAACTGTTTTTTTACAGATAAATCATTCATGATCTCTGAAGCTCTATATGTATAAGTTATAAAATTTCGTTGTTTATGAGCTAGATGACTAGGGTGTGTTGACACTTTTAGCTTAAAAAAATAGCGAAGTAGTAAAATCAAATCGCCAAACCCAATTTTACTATTCGCTATGCCTCGTACCATGCTGACAGATCAACACTGGCAAA
>SPVA01000029.1 GCA_013530545.1 Acinetobacter lwoffii | reverse complement strand
ACTTTACCAACAGCAAATTATGCATTGGATTTTAAAGCAGACACTTTGATTCTGGAAAATGTACAGGATCCGGGTAATGTAGGCACCCTGCTTCGCTCTGCTGCTGCTGCCGGTATTGAACAAATTGTGTGTACCAAAGGTTCTGCATCGCTCTGGTCTCCACGCGTATTACGTGCCGGTATGGGTGCACATTTCACACTGCAAACCTTTGAAAATATTTCGCTTGAACAAATTCTTGAGCAATTTCAAATCCCTGTTTATGTAACCAGCTCACACCGTGCTGAAAGCCTATATTCAAAAGACTTACGTAAACCTTGCGTGTGGATTCTGGGCAATGAAGGCCAAGGCGTGTCTGATTATGCGATGCAACATGCTGAAGCCGTGAGCATTCCGCAACCTGGGGGTCAGGAATCACTGAATGTCGCCATTGCGGGTTCGATCTGTTTTTTCGAAATGGTACGTCAACGTATCTAATTAGGGATTTAGGTTACAGTGTTTTAATACGACCCTGCCCGTGTATAAAATAGATTAAACTACAAAAATAATAAACTTAATTGTCAACCAAACCAGGATTCCCAACGTTATATGATTATGAACTTGGGAATAATGGTGGGTGTCCAATGACAGGATTTTCCATCTCAATGGATTTAGCACCAAAACAGTTGCAAACACACGATGTAAGTATTCTGAAGAGTACGGCTGAAGCACGTCTGAAGAATTTCATGCAGGATGTGACTGGGCGTGCCTTGGTGATGATGGAAAGTGCGACTCAAGGTCATCATGGTATTGCCATGGATCTGGTTCAGGAAGCTTTCATTTCCTTACACAAATCCTATGCAGAAAAAAGTACTGAAGAATGGTATCCCCTATTTTATACCATTCTCAACAACAAGTTACAGGACTGGCGTCGTAAAGAGTCACGGCGTGGTCAAATGTTTTCCTTTTTCAAGAAAGTCAGTCTCGATGACGACGAAATTGAATTTGATGATGTCGTCGATGAATCAACACCAACGCCGCTGGACTTTCTCGATCAGGCAGTCACTGCTGAAGAAATCCAAGAAGCGATTGCAAAATTGCCTGTGCGTCAGCAGCAGGCATTTATGTTAAGAGCCTGGGAAGGATTTGATACGCATACCACCGCACAAATTATGAACTGTACAGAAGGCAGTGTAAAAACCCATTATCACCGTGCTATCCAAGGCTTACGTGCCTCTTTAGCGCATTTAAATCCATATCTGGGAGGGTCATCCGAATGAATCAAGATGATTTCTTAAAACAAGTAACTTCCAAACTTGATGGACTGGCACAACAACATAAAGACAAACCTGTTGTCATGCACCATGTTCTTGAAGAAATTCAGGATTCAAAACATTCACGCTTTGCATTTCTAAAAATGTCAGGTTTTGCTTTGGCAGCTGCGATTGCAGGCGTTGTGATATTACCAAATCTTTCGGACCATAACGAACCACAAACTCAAATGGTGTCAGTCCCAAAACTGTCTCCGCAAATGCTTGAAGATTTAGAAATGTTAATGGTTTTAGGTGAGGACAAAGTTCCACATGGCAGCTAAAAAATTGGCGATTGCTTTTTGTGCATTCAGTTTTCTGCAAACCAGCTTTGCAGGATTTGAACGTTTTTGGCTATTTTCCAAGGATGCGAATACCCAAGTAACTGATACTTGGGATAGTCTTTCTGATTCTGAACAATTGGCACTGATTAAACGTTACCAATCTCTAAAAGAAATCCCCGAACAACAACGTGTCAGCTTGCAGCAGCGTATGGACTGGTTTACTCAACTCCCTGATGCGGAAAAACAGAGAATGCGTGAGACTTGGCAAATGATGAGCAGTCAGGAACGCAAAGAACTGGGCGCACGTATGCAAAAAGCGTCTCCTGAGCAACGCCTTGCCATTCGCGAAGAATACATTCTCAAATATCAGCAAGTGACTCAGCAGCCTAACTCGCATTAAAAACTTAATATAAAAAAGCCTCCATATGGAGGCTTTTTTGATGTTTCAATCATATTTTATTTTCTTAAGCGGCGATAACCTACTAGTCCTAATAATCCCAGTAGCCCCCACATTCCAATTGCCCCACCACCACTTGAGGACGTATTCGTATTTTTAACTGTATTACGTAACAAGATTATCGCTTTTTCTGACATTTTTTCATCAGCATCGAAAATCGCATAATCCATGCTGTAATTTGCCTGGCTTAAATTATTTTTTACACTAAATGTCAGCTGTCCACCATAACAGGTCTGATTTTGATAGGTATCAGGACATGCTCCTTGTCGCTCTGCCTTCAGTGAAACTCCCGCAGGCAGCTTAACAATATGAATCGGGATCTCTTTTCCATCTTTATCTTGATAAAAAGCCGACTTTCCTGATGGTAGAGGCCCATCCCCATCATCACTATCATTTTCAAGCGGATTTACCGTCACTGTAAGATTATTCTCTGGACTAAGCCGATATTCATCATCTTTTGCAATCGGTGCAATGTTGTTAAAAGCTGCTCTTAAGAGGCCAGCATTGCTGGCACCTGTAGCCGGGTCTTTAAGGGTATAACTACAGAACTCCATATCAACCGAACTAGTCTGCTTACCATCAGTGCGATACATCATGATCCGGTTTAAATCAGGTTTCCACTCACATTTAAGATTTGGATCATTTGGATTTCCTTCCACAGTGGTCGAATTGCCTGTACCAACTAACTTACCAACACCTAAAGTTTTTACACTGACCTCATAATTTTGTGAATTTAAGGCTTTAATTTGAATCTTATCATTGGTTAGAGTTTCTTGAGGCATAGCCAAGATAAAAGGATTAATATAGATTGCACGATATTTCTGATATTGCTTGGTATATTTAAGCAAATCCTGATAACTTTTCAATTCTTCTTTTAAACCAGAAAGCTCATTTTCTGGAGTATTTTTATCAGCAATGATTTCTTCGAGATCATCTATATTCTCCTGATAAAAGTCATTGAGTTCTACCAAACTCTTATTTTGCAAGTCCGTAATATCGGCTGCAGTCAAACGTCGGATTTCAACTGAGCCGATCTCGCAGGTATTTTTTGCACTTGGATCAAATGTTAATGTGGATCCAATCACACGATCAATACCACGCTGGTCTTGTTCAATACAGCCACTCACCCCGATATCTACCAAATCCGTTGCGGTCTGATTATCACGCGGGTAATACAGCCCTAAATAGCGATTATCAATAGCAGGCTCAATATAATTTGTTAATAAACTGCTGATTATATTGTTAGAGACATCAAGATTATTTGAAGTAGTATCTTCGTCTAATTCTGGCAATACGCAACGTGATGGCCCAGTCGTTTGAATTGCATTTCGAATTGTAGAAAATTCAACACGTTGTGCCATGGTCGGATTTCCCTGATTTAAGGCATATTCACAAGACAGGCCTTGGTTAAAGGCTAAAATATTGAAATTAAAATACCTAAACCCGGTATTGTCATAAAATAAAGTAGATTGGGCTGTATTTTCAACAATAGTATTACTTAATGCAGTTAAACTGGAGAATTTACTGAGCGGACGATTAACTTCATTCGTCATACGCACAATATGTCCTGTGGTACTGGCAGTATTCTTCGCAATAGTAGAGTTAACAATTTCTACTGTGGCATAGCCACAAAAATCAATAATACTGTTAGCAGTGTCTGAACCATTTTTAACAATACTACTGGAATTAATTTTCACATTGGTTTGAGTTGTACCTAAATTTCCCTGACAATCCATCGCCAGAACACTACCATATGAACTCGCCTGATTTTTTTGAATCAAAGAATCCTGAATGACAATATTCCTTTCCGTATTCATTGCTACACTATAAATCGCACCACCTTCTGCAGCTGCTCGGGAATTTACTATTTCACTGGTATTAATACTTAAAGGCCCTGCTACATAAAAAGTACCGCCATTACCTTTATCCAAGGTATTTATTGCTGCATAGCCATCCTTTAAGATCAGATGATGAATTTCCAGACTGGATTGACTGGCCATACTATTAAATAATCTGGTTTTCCCCTGGCCCGAAATAGTACTTTTTAAAGCCTCCCGGGTTGGATATAACAGCGTAATCGGACTACGACTAGCATAGTTAAGCGGAGTTTTCCCATAAATTTTGAGCGCTGACTCTACGATCAGCTCTTTATCTAATTTGTACTCGCCTGCTTCAAGCTGAATCACATCTGCAGCTGAACCATCCAATCGAAGCGTACGTCCTACATTACATCCGCCATAAGATTTATCCAGTTTTGCAGTTTTAATGGCTTCTCGCAAAGAACAGGCACTATTATTCTCGCCATCTTCATCAGCAAAAGTAGTTACATATATCGTTTTATCTTCGGCTGCCATCAAACTCATGGCAGATAAAATCATGGCCGCAAGCAGTCCTTTTTTATAATTTTTCATGATTTTTCCTTAATCTTTTAATCCACGGCGTAAACCTATTAATCCGAGTAAAATCAGTAGCCCACCACCACCCCATGAGCCGCCTGAAGTTTTGACTGCTTTGTCTTCCATTTCATTTTTTGGCTCCTGAACAATTTGAGTAGTAATAGTCAAATAAGGTTTACTTTTATTAAACCGTGTCGATGAGGTCACCACTTGTAGTTCGAAAATATCTGCTCCATGCCAGGTAGAATCCGGGGTATAAACGACATTGCCATGAATATCGATGATTGTTTTACCCTTGGAAGCTGTTTTGGTTTGTACCACTTTCAAACAGCCATCTTGCCAAGGCTCCCCCGTCGGATTCTGACCAACAATGGCATTACACTGTTCTTTTGGAATTAAATCACTATCTCCCAGATAAGATTCAATTGAAAACTTGGCAATTTCACCCTTTAACAGATCTTGTCCCACCAGACTGCCTGAGATTGGTATCGTGATTTCAACAGCACCACGATCACAAAACAGATTATCCATCAAACGGTTGATCCCGCGCTGATCTGCCGCTTCACATGCTACCGTTGGATTTGCTAAACTCAATCCTGTGCCTCTATTCACAATCGGTGATTCACTCACAAGGATATAGTTCAACAAAATTCGTGGGCGCATATAACCGAGAAATTGTCCTTTAGGAACGCTATATGGACAAAGTATGGCATTATTATTTTCTTGTAGGGTCTGACAAATACCTTCACTTTTATCTGAGGATTCAGCAAAAAGTCGTGTACCATTCCAAAACTGGTTCGGCGCGACGGCATCCCCTACACCACACGAGGCTGTCAGCAGATTATTTTGTGACACAGACTTATCACCAGTGATAATTTGGCAATCCTGTGTACCATTTCTTAAAATAATACTATTCGCTACATAAGCTCTTCCATACGGTGCATGGATATTTAAAGCAGTATTTTCATTATCAACCATGGTGAGATTATTCAATCCCATCCCGTCCAGGACATTAATGAGTACACCCTTATTTTTTAGTATCGTACTACTTAATATCTCCCCACTAATACCTTGATCTTTACTGGAGTCAGCAAACTGTCCCGCGCTATAAATATTGGTCGCTGAATTATCCAGTGTCTGGTTATTTTTAAGTACACTTTGATAAATGAGGAAAGCAGGTAGCTCGCTATACAGGATCCCGCCTCGTTGGGCTTTATTATTTTCGATCAGACTATTTTTAATTTGTGCACGGCTTGTTAAGTTCTGACCAAACTTGCCAGCATTATAAATTGCCCCACCCAAGTTGGCAGCAGCATTAAATAGACGGTTATATTCTAGAATTAGCTGACCTTTATTATAAATTAGGCCACCTTGTTCAGCACAACTGGTTTTACCACAGCCTTCAAGATCCAGTTCCTTCAAATTTAACTGAACCAATGTATCTGTACTGTTGATCCGGAAAAGATTATCGGTACCTTTCATTTGAATATGAGCATTATACAAACCTAATGCTTTTTCATCCGTACTGAATTCACCATCACTTTCTGCGACCGCACGGATGGTAAGAGATTTTTTGATCGCAATATGCTGGTTCAACACATAGGTATTTTTTTCTTTTAAAATAATGGTACTGGATGAGTTCTCCCCACCACACCCCATAAAACCTGATTTAGCTAAGCCACGGTTAACATACTCAACAGCTTCTCGAAGTGAACATTCCTTGTCATCTTTTTCAATATCTTCTGTAGTGGTTACAATAATATCTGCACTATACGACTGCCCCGCTATACATAGCAAAGCTATGCCTATGCTCTTCTTGAGCATAACCTTCTCCTTAATTTTTATTTCTTTCTTTTTCTTCTAAAGTTGCAGAATCCTTGCAACAGCGAATTATTTTGCCTTACTGTGTCATAGACTGAGTAATTACTCAAGAATTTTTATGATTTACCGATATTCGTCAATCAAGGCATATATCTGCCGCAGATTGGCATTGCTAACTTTTAACTTTTCCCCTTTAAGTAGTTGAATAATCTGCTCTAATCTTTGAAGCAGCACTGAAGTTTGATGCGGCCCATGGCTGAGTAAATAGTCAAAGATTTGAGGGTCTAAATGGATCCCACGACGATCGAGTACCGAGGAAACTAGCGCATAGCGATCAGCATACAAACTGCCACTCGGAACACGGGTACTAACCGCCTGCGTGAGACGGGATTGTAAATCTGGCAATTCGAGTTTGAGTTCGATAGGTGCAAAACGTGACGAAAACACCAACTGCCCACCACCTTCATTATTATAATTAATCAAGTGAAATACTGCGCGTTGCCAATGGGGTACGCCACTAATCGCTTCGATATCATCAAGTGCTACCAGATCAAAACGATCCAGAGAAGTAATCGCCTCAGTCGGTGCATCTAAAAGCTCAAGCAAAGATACCTGAATTGCAGATTTACCTACTTCCAGATAAGAGTCACAGATGGCAGACAACAAATGACTTTTACCTGTACCGGCTCCCCCATAGACATAAAATTGGTTGATCAGGCCTGCATGTAATTGACGGACAGCATCAATGACATGCCCCCAACCCGGCCCTGAAAAATCACTGATTCGGGCATCGAGCTGAGGTTCTATATCTAACTGCAATTGACGCATACGATTTTGTGGCCTTATGAGTCTTTACGATGTGGATCGTGAATTTTACTTGAGTTCTCCTCTGCTTGCAGCGGTTTTTTCTGTGGCTTTTTCATTTCAATATCAACATCTAAGTCTGCTGTTTCAATATTGATTGAACCGGTAGAGGCATCTTGTATGATAACAGCCTGATCACCATAAAATGGCGTATGTTCATAATACTCACGGATATGCCGCAGCAGTACCACAATCACGGCTGCCACTGGTAAGGCAATCAGCATACCCAAGAATCCGGCCAGTTGCGCACCTGCCAGAACTGCAAATACTACAGCTACAGGAGAAAGACCAATTTTATCACCTAGTAAGAACGGTTGTAGGATATAGCCTTCTACAGCCTGACCCACCATGAATACAATCCCCACCAGTACCAGCTGCCACCAGTCGATTCCAAATTGGAAAAAGGTTGCAATGACTGCGGCAATAATTCCAACCGCAAAACCAAGATACGGAATGATACTGCACAATCCGGCAATCATCCCGATGATCAAGCCAATCTCCAGGCCAATCAGTTGCAGTCCCACTGCATAAACCACGCCCAAAAGAACCATGACCAGGAACTGACCTTTGACAAAGGCACCTAAGACACTATGACATTCACTCACAATATTTAAGGTTGTTTTTTCATAAGGACGGGGAATCAGGCGGCGTAAGCTGTCCAGCATACGATCCCAATCCAGCAAGAAATAAAAGGCAATAATCGGAATCAGGACAATCGTGCCACCAATCTGGATAAAATTCAGGCCAGATTGTGCCAGTTTTAGCAGCATTGCCTGAATACTGTCCGCACTATAATTGGTCTGGACATAGTCCATTACGACTGAGGAAATCTGATCGGTATCGATTTCCATTGGTACCAGATTAAAGCTATCGGAAAGCCAAGGTAAGAACGTGTAATTGATCCAGTGAATCCCGGCTGGAATGCTATCACGCGCATACATCAGCTGCTGCCAGACTAGTGGCACCAGATACCACATCACCAATGTAACCACGATCCCAATCCCGATAAATACGATACTGATCGAGAGCCATCGAGCCAGCCCAATGCGGTGCAAAACATTAACCAAGGGGCTAAATAAATAAGCAATTAGAAAAGCTGCAACAAAAGGAACTACAACTGGTTTAAGCAGATATAAAACCCAAAGTATCAATGCTATACCAGCAAGTATAAGAATGCGCCGTAAAGTACGATCGACCATAGAATCTTGCCTTTTCTCTATTAATCATTCTAAAAATTAAAATATTTTAATAAAGATAGCATTTTAGGCCACAAATACCATAAGAGTTTTACATATTCAGGTTATAATCGCACCCGCGAATGCGGAGACTTCATTATGAGCAACTCAACTTCTACCCCAAACACTGGTTTAAGCTACAAAGATGCAGGTGTCGACATTGAGGCGGGCGACGCGTTAGTCGATCGTATCAAATCTGTCGCTAAGCGTACCTCACGTCCCGAAGTTATGGGCGGTCTAGGTGGCTTTGGTGCACTTTGTAAAATTCCTAAAGGTTATGAAGAACCTGTTCTCGTATCTGGCACAGATGGTGTTGGTACAAAATTACGTCTGGCACTGAATTTGAACCGTCATGACACAATTGGTCAAGACCTGGTTGCAATGTGCGTGAATGACCTTCTTGTCTGTGGTGCTGAACCACTGTTCTTCCTTGATTATTATGCAACTGGTCACTTAAATGTTGATGTTGCTGCAAATGTAGTCACAGGTATTGGCGCTGGTTGTGAACTTGCTGGCTGTGCATTAGTTGGCGGTGAAACTGCCGAAATGCCAGGCATGTATGAAGGTGAAGATTACGATCTTGCAGGTTTCTGTGTCGGTGTTGTTGAGCAAAGCAAAATTATTGATGGCTCTAAAGTCAAAGCGGGTGACGTTTTAATTGGTGTAGCTTCTTCAGGTGCGCACTCAAACGGCTACTCACTGCTTCGTAAAATCCTGGACGTGAAAAACGTTGACCTGAATCAAATCGTCGATGGCCGCCCACTTGCAGATGTTGCAATGGAACCAACACGCATTTATGTAAAACCAATTCTTGAACTGTTAAAACACGTTGATGTCCATGCGATGGCACACATCACCGGTGGTGGTTTACCAGGTAACTTACCTCGCGTACTTCCAAACGGTGCTCAAGCGTTGGTAAATGAATCTTCTTGGGAATGGCCTGAGCTATTCAAACTTCTACAACGTGAAGGCGGCGTAGAACAATTTGAAATGTATCGTACTTTCAACTGTGGCGTCGGCATGGTGCTGGTTGTTGATGCAGCTGATGCAGACAAAACTGTTGAATTACTCAACCAGCTTGGTGAAAAAGCATGGGCGATGGGTCAGATTCAAGACAATGCTGAATCGGTTGCAGGTGCAGACGAAAAAATTCGTGTGATCTTCGCGTAATTTCGCATGATTAAAATTGCTGTACTTGTTTCAGGTAGTGGATCAAATCTGCAAGCCTTGATTGATGCCAATCTTTCAGGGCAAATTGTGGGCGTAATTTCCAATAAACCTGAAGCCTTTGCTTTAACGCGTGCACAACAGGCAGACATTCAGACTGCAGTTATTGAATCGTGAAGCTTTTGATGATGTCATGCATCAACAGCTTTCGGACTGGGATGTAGATCTGGTGGTACTTGCCGGCTTTATGCGAATTTTAAGTGAAAAGTTTGTGAAAGCCTGGGAAGGGAAAATGTTAAATATTCACCCTTCCCTGTTGCCTTATTATAAAGGCATGCATACGCATCAGCGTGTACTCAATACCGGTGATGTTCTGCACGGTTGTACGGTGCATTATGTTACGGCTGAACTGGATGCAGGCCAAGCGCTTGCCCAAGGTGTTCTCAAGGTTTCTCATCATGATACGGTAGAAAGTTTGGCAACACGTGTGCATAGCCTCGAGCATGTGATCTATCCACAAGTCGTAGAATGGATTTGTAGCGGAACGATTCAACATACTAAAGATGGTGTGTTATATCGAAATGAGAAAATGCAAGCGCCTGTTCAATTCTGCAAGTTCTAAAAAAATTTAGATATAAAAAAACGCATCCTCGGATGCGTTTTTTTATTTCCAATATATTCAATAATTCAAGCAGACTGTTGCTGAATCAGCTGTTTGACCAAGCCAGCTACTTGATCAGGTTGTTCCAATGGGAACATATGTCCACCATCCACCACGGTAAAAGGAATACCAAATTTCTTTTGCACTTGCTGCGGGAACTTGCGGGCCAGAAATGGACCTTTCTTAGCCACAACTAAATGCACAGGAATTTTGGGTTTTGCCTGAGGCAACCACCATAGTGACGGATTGGTTCTAAAGACTGCGACCTCATCCATTTTAGGAATAGTGAGTTCTACCCCACCCCGGATGGGATCATCCTGCAAGGCATGGTCAATATAAGCTTGGAAGCAATCTGCATCAAAATCCTGATAAAAACCTTTAGGGCGCAGCAATTCAGCGGCTTGTTCACGTGAATTCCAATGGTCACGACGGCGTTTGGACAGACCGGCCGGAGACATTTTATCCAATGCTTTTAAGCGAAAAGTCTTGGCAATATGCAAGGCAAAGGCTTCTTTGCCCATAATCATCGGCGGGTCCAGCATGATCATTTGTGAAAACAGTTCCGGACGCTGCAAAGCCGCCTGCAGAGTTAACACAGATCCCAAAGAATGCCCCAGACCAATGACAGGTCGCCCATGTGACTGACGTACAATACTGTCAATCACTTGCTGGGTCAGGCTTTTCCAATGGTTATCAACCGGATAACGCTTGTCTGGCCCTAAAAGCGGCACATAGATAATATCGTAATCATCTTGTAATCCATCAAACAGCTTTTGATAGACTTTGGATGGCACGCCATTGGCGTGCGCGAAATGAATCAATGGTTTCATTGCAGTGTCGTGCTATTTTCTGACTGAAGCTTCTGTGCAACCGAAGAAGCAATTCCATCCCCAATCGATGAACCCATACGACCCAAGACTGATTCAAATGGACTATATTCAATGGTGTAATTCAACGCTTTTTCAGTTTTCAGTTCACGTTTCAAAGTATTTAAGCTACCGATACGATCCGCAATTCCTAATTTCACCGCCTGATCACCGGTCCAGAACAAGCCAGAGAAAATAGCAGGATCATTGGATTTCAATTTATTGCCACGTCCTTGTTTAACTGCATTAATAAAGTGACCATGCACATTATCCAGCACACCCTGTACGTGGGCTTTTTGCGCAGGATCAACCGGCTGAGTCATAGACAGCAAAGCTTTATTTTCACCTGAAGTCATGGTGCGATCTTCAACGCCTAACTTTTGCAATAGATTAGTCACACCATAATTCGGCATGATTACCCCAATTGAACCAACCAGACTCGATGGATTGACAATAATTTCATCCGCGGCTGAAGCAATATAATAAGCACCTGAAGCCCCCGTATCGCCAATCACGGCATACAGTTTTTTCCCAGGATGCTGTTTTTTCAGATACTGAATTTCCTGCCAGATCTCATCCGACTGTACCGGTGAACCGCCAGGTGAGTTGATATTTAGTACCACTGCTTTGCTTTGTTTATTTTCAAAGGCTTTTTTCAATGATTTGATGGTATTGCTACTGTTGACACTCTGCTTGTCGGCTGCAATCGTACCCACAATATCCACGACTGCAATATGAGAACCCGCACCAGCGCTGGCATCTGACGAGACTGAACTACAGCTCTTGCCCAATGCCAGAATAACCACAAGCAGATAAGCAAAAGTCAGGAATTTAAAGAAAATTCCCCAACGGCGCGCACGGCGCTGTTCTTCTACCGAAGCTAAAACTGCTTTTTCAAGCAATTTCCATTCCGGACCAGTCGGTTGAACTGGCTGTTGCGTATTTTGTATTTGATTTTCAGGTTTTGGTGGCCAATCGGACATAAATAATCCAATAAATTGATTTATATTGAATCCATTATATACACTGAATCGGGTAATTCTGTCTAAACAAAACGTTTTCGCCTATAATAAATTTTGTTCTCTTTTTTTGTACTTAGACGAAATCAATGACGAAACAGGGCTCACGGAATTCAGCTTACGGATTACTCAAATACATTAGCCGCCAACCGCTTCCGGTTTCTCGCTGGATGGCCCGTATTCTGGCCTTTATTGTGAACAGTTTTAAAGTCACTAAAACTTCGGAAGTCATTCGTCTCAACCTTGAAATCAGTCTTTCAGAACTGTCTAATCAGGAACGTGAACAGATTAACCGTGCTGCGGTTCGCAATGAATTAATGTCATATTTCGAGTTCTTTACTATTTGGGGCTCAAGCAATCAGAAAAATCTTAAACGCGTTCATCGCGTTATTGGCGAAGATCTACTTCATGATGCCATTGCACAAATTAAAGGCCTCGTGTTAATCGTGCCGCATTTTGGTACCTGGGAAATTATGAATGCCTATATTGCCCAGTTCACTTCAATGACGATTATGTATAAACCTGTGAAAAATCAGGCTGCAGATCAATTTGTACGGGCTGCCCGTAGCCGGGAACAGGCGCATCTGGTACCGACCGATGAATCTGGCGTTCGTCAGATTTTTAAGGCCTTAAAACAAGGCGGCACTACGGTCATCCTGCCGGATCATACCCCGAATATCGGTGGTGAATATATTCCCTATTTCGGCGTGCCTTTGGCCACGAGTAATTTGAGTGCTAAACTGATTCAAAAGACCAAAGCGCGTGCCCTGTTTTTATATGCCTTGCGTAATACTGATGATGGATTCGATATCTTTATCGAAACGGTTGATGAAAAAATTTATAGTGGCAATGCCAATCAAGGCACGCAAGTCATTATCAATAGTATTGAAAATTTAATTCGTCGCCATCCGGAACATTATCACTGGAGTTATAAACGTTTTAATGCGCATCAAGACTTAGGAAATCTCTATAAACTTGAACATGAACAAGCCCTGAACAAAGTAAATGCGTTGAGAACACAAGAACTACATGAAGTTTCGCCCATATTGGAATCAGTCACTTAAAGGCTGACGATACAACCACTGCCATCCATGTCGTTCGGCAGAAAGCACCAGTTTTGAGCCTTGTTGCTGGAAGTGCACACTCCCCTGTTCTGCCGTGGTCAATAATGGAATATTAAGAGCTTTTAACCGTTGCTGCGTCAGTTGGCTCGGGTGGCCATAACGGTTAAATTTCCCAGCCGAGGCAATCGTCAATTTAGGTCGCAAAACTTCTAAAAATTGATAGGCTGAACTGTGCTGACTGCCATGATGGCCGAGTACCAGCACATCGACCTGAAGTTCGGGATAGTCTTGGAGCAGTTGATATTCAGTCTCCCAGCCCGCATCGCCCATCAGTAAAAAGTTTTGATACGGTCCGGTATTTTTAACTTGCAGATATATCACGCACGACCGGTCATTTTTATTGAAGTTTGGCGTATTTAACTGCTGCTGCCGAGGTGCCAGAATTTTAAAGTTAATCGTCTCAGACCATTGCCATTGCTGTCCTGCATAACAAAACTGAAAGCTTGAAGAAGCAGCTGTTTCAGGCATCTGATTGGATGACACTTGTCGGATGTTTAGTTGATCTTTAATGCTGTGATATGCACCGCTATGGTCCTGATCCAGATGGGTCAAAATCAGTTGATCCAGTTCTCCAACACCTTGCACAGACAAAAATGGCATAATCACTTGCCGACCAATACTGAATTTTTCTTCATTATAATAACCGCCCATATCGATCATCATGCTCTTTTGCCCTTCCCGAATGAAGATGGCCTGTCCCTGCCCGACATCCAGAACAGACAGCTGAAATGCATGCTGATTAAGTTGAGGAATGCACAGTGGTAAACAGGCAAGTGCTGTCCAGCTTTTGGGCACTAAGCCACGCGGCAAAAAGACAATTAATAAGCCCAAAATACATAGAGCAATCATCCAGACATTCATGGCCACAGGAATCAGTTGCGGTGCAAACAGCCGATCAAGCAGATTCAAAAATGCCAGCAGTATATGAATAAAAATATCATTGAGCTGAAACAGCAGACTCGAAAGTGGTTCAGAAATGAAAAATAATAAAGCCGCCAGAATATCTACGGGAACTATCAGCAGGCCAATCCACGGGATAGCCACCAGGTTGCTTAGCGGGGTAATCCAAGCCACCTGCTTAAAAAACAACATCATTAAGGGAAACAGGGCCAGAAAGATTTTCCACTGCGACTCCATCAAAACTTTTATTGCAAAATACAGTCGTTGTAATGCTGTTTGTACTGTTTGATGCGGTTGCTGCTGAATGGTTTGATAGATCCGCAGCAAGACAAAACAGGCCCCATAAGACAGCCAGAATGCGGCCGACAAAATGCTAAAAGGATCAAAGAGCAACAATAAGGCAGCACTTAAAATCAGCAGTTTTAATGGCTGCATACTTTGCCTGAGCAGCAGCGTAAAAGTCACAATCACACAAATCAGTAAAGTGCGTAACGCCGGAATTTCAAAACCGACAAAGGCACAATACAGCAATACACATAACAAAAAAGGCAGACTCAAAAAATACTGCCTTGGCCATTTCAGATAAATCTGCGGTACGTACCTTGAAATCAGATATTGCAACGCTCCACAAACGATAAAGGCAAAGATCAGGACATGCGGTCCGGAAATCGCCAGCAAATGACTCATGCCAAAACGCTGGAATTGCTGTTCCGTCGCTTGATCCAAGAGACTTTCATCACCACTTAATAGAGCCAGTAACAAGCCTTTCTGCTGTACGGGTTGTCTGGCCACAAACTCTCTTAAGGTCAGTCGCTGCTGTTCTACCCAAAGCAAAAATCGCTGATTCAAATTTTTCTGCTGACATAGATATTTAGCATGACCTAGTGCATAGAGTTGTTGCGGTTGCAACTCTTGGATATGTTTAATCCTAAACCCGGCCATAACATTTTGCTGCAAGGCCCATTTTTCTGCATCAAAAGCACCCGGTGTCGCATAACTATGGTTAGGTCGAATCTGGCCTTGTAATAAATAATAGTGTCCCAGTTCAAGAGTCTGCTGTTTGGTTACATCATTTCCTAAACTGGATATGACAGGATCTGAAACTGGCAGAAAACCCATCCACTTAACTGTAGTGCCATCAGGGTTAAGCACATGCAGGGCTTGCTGGATATTCTGATCGCCCAGTTTATTCAGCTCTTTGATATAGACTACGATTTTTTTTCAGAGACCTCGTGCTCTCGTTTGGATAAACGTTCAGCCAATTGCAGATTGGCATAAGCATGACCTAAAAAAACTCCCAAAAGCAGGCTTGATCCAGTGATCAACAAGCTTCGCAGCGGTGTATTCGAAATGAACTTTAATTTATGGCAACCCATATACCACAACAGCGCAACGATCAAAACTACCGTCCCGCTCAGTTGAACAGACAGGAAACTTTTCCCCATACAGGCAAGGCCTAAAATCCAGCCGATACACAGCCACTGCAACATTGAATCTTATTCTTTATTATTATTTTGCCCAATAATAAAGCCCACCGGAGTGAGCTTCAATCAAATGCGAATATTCTCGTTATTTATGGTTCAATCCAGAGACCATCCTGCATATGTAAAATCCGGTCTGCAGCATGGGCCAGCTGTTCATCATGCGTCACAATCAGCATCGCCATATTGAACTCACGTTGTAATTCGGTCAGCAGTTCAAAAATCTTTGCTGCAGTCTTGCGGTCTAGATTTCCGGTCGGTTCATCGGCCATCATCAGTTTAGGTTTACCGACCACTGCACGCGCCAAAGCTACACGCTGACGCTCACCTCCGGATAATTCACCCGGCTTGTGAGTCAGACGATGCGAAAGACCAACACGTTCCAGCAAATATTCGGCCTGCTGTTTGGCTTCCTTAAACTTCATGTTGTCGCGTAACATCAGCGGCATGGCCACATTTTCCAGTGCCGTAAATTCTGGCAACAGGTGATGAAACTGATAAACAAAGCCCAAATGCTCATTCCGCACATAACCGCGTTCTGCTTCAGACAAGGTATCAAAACGGCGGCCATTCACCATGACCTGACCCGAAGTCGGACGATCCAACCCGCCCAGAACATGTAATAAGGTACTTTTACCTGAACCACTTGAACCGACAATAGAGACAAATTCACCCGCTTTTACCTGTAGCGACAAGCCACGAATCACATCGACAGTGGCCTTGCCATCGGTAAAGGATTTGTGAATATTCTGGGCATCTAAAATCAGATTACTCATAACGCAAAGCCTCTGCCGGTTGAATTTTTGCTGCACGTAAAGCCGGATAAATTGTCGCGACAAAACTAAGGGCCAGTGACAAGCCTACAATCACCAAGACATCCTGCCAGCGCAGATACGAAGGTAAGTAGTTAATAAAATAGGCATCAAACATATTCAGGCCTAAAGTATTGTTGAGCCAGCCAATAAAGCTACTGATACTGGTTGCCGCAATAATCCCGAGGATGGCCCCTGCACAAGTTCCAATCACCCCAATCACGGTACCTTGCACCATAAAGATTTTGGTAATGGTGGCAGGTGAAGCCCCCAAAGTCCTTAAAATGGCAATGTCCGATTTTTTATCCGTCACCACCATCACCAGTGAAGACACAATATTAAATGCCGCGACTAGAACGATCAGGAATAAAAGCAGGCTGACCATGGCTTTTTCCATCTGAATCGCGCTGAACAGATTACCATGGGTATAAGTCCAGTCCGAAGCATAGAAATTCCCCGGCAAATCACGCACAATTTCCTGAGACACTTGTGGTGCCAGGAAAATATCATCCAGCTTCATACGCACACCCTGCGCACCATCCGGTAGACGCAGCAAGGTCGAGGCATCATTTAAAGCGATATAACCCATCATCGAGTCAACTTCAGCACCAATACTGAAGATTCCCACCACTTTAAAACGCTTGAAACGCGGGACGACACCAGCTGGTGATGGGGTGGCTTCTGGCAAAACCAGAGTAATATTGTCATTTAAACCCACACCCATGGCATCGGTCATTTGCTTGCCCAAAACAATACCAAATTCACCTTTTTTCAGGCTGTCGATACTGCCCTCAACCATATGGTTTTGTATAATTGAAACTTTTTTCTCATACTCGGGTTCAATCCCGCTGACCATAATGCCGGCGACCTGACCCTGTGCGGTCAGCATGCCTTGTAATTGAGTAAAAGGTGCGACTCCCTGAACATGCTCATGCCCTTCAATTTGCTTTGCAAGTTCTGGCCAATTTGTTAAAATTTGTGTTGAGGAAACAGTCGCTTGAGGTATCATTCCTAAGACACGATTCTTTAACTCTCGGTCAAAACCATTCATCACAGACAACACTGTAATGAGGACTGCCACACCGAGTGTGAGGCCGATCATTGAGACCAACGCGATAAAAGAAATGAAGTGGTTACTACGCCGTGCGCGAGTATATTTCAACCCTATATACAGCGAGATTGGTTTGAACATAACCATCTAGTCCGAGGTAATAAATTATGGAAAATGTACAGCATCCAAACGGATTTACGGAAAGACGCGTCATGTCTCGAATCGATGCTGCCTTACGAATTAATTATCAGATTATTTCCGATGATGTTGCCTTGAATGATCCTTACGATCCTAACTTCGTCTTGCCCCGCTATTTTCTACTACTTGCAGAACTAGATCAATTTGATCATGCGGTTAACTACGAATTAGAACAATTATCTGAAAAAGATCAACAAATTGCTCGAATCTTATCCTTATTTAATCAAAAGTTAAACCTTATTACCGGTTCTTTGTATGACGCAATTGTACAAAGCATGTTACCTGTACCAGAGCAAGTGAACTTTTCAGAAACCGGTTTTAGTTTCTTTAATGAGCGCCCTATCGCTGAAGGCACCTATCTGCACGTGACTTTGAGTCATCCGGAAAATTTCTTCCATATTGCAGCAACCGCTCAGGTGGCCTACAGTCGCGAAGAAGAAAATGGCAAATATCGGACTGGTGCATATTTTATTACCATGCATCCCCAAGACCGGGTCAAACTGGGTGAATGCGTCAAGGCTCACTTTGTTTAAATTACTGCTTTAGTCAGTGCTGCTGGGTGATGAAAGGCGAGCGTTATAGCTCGCTTTAATTTCTCTGGAAAAATATAACAACAAACCAGCCAGTAAGATAACGACGCCAAAGACTGCTCCACCCGATAATTTTTCATCATTCAGAATCACCCCGACAAATAAGGCCAGCATCGGCGTCAATACGGTGGTCAATGACAAAGTGGTCGCCTTGATTTTCTGCACCAGTTTAAAATAACAGAACATCGCAATCAGGGAAGCCATGATTACAGCATAACTGAGTCCAATCAGCGATTTAGCCTGCGGAATCTGGGTCGGTGCAAATTGCCAGATAAATAGCAACATGGTACAGGCCATGACCGCTGAAACAGCAATAGAACCGGCCGCTTGTGCCATAGGTTCGAGAGGTGCATTAACTTTTTTCACCCAGAACATCGAAACACAGTAAATAAAAACACTGAGCAACATCAGGCCTATGCCAATCGGCTGAATATGCTGATCTTTGCCACCGACACAGATAATGCCCAGACCCAGCAAGGCAATCGCCATACCACCCCACTGCGAAGGATAGAGCTTAAGCTGAAATACAAAACGGCCAATTAAACCGGTAATAATCGGCGCCAGTCCGAACATCAGGGCAATAACGCCTGAACTCAGATAATCCGTGGCCAGATAAGTGAAAATCTGTGAGCCGATAAAACTGCATGCGCCAGCCAGGTAACTGTGCATGGATAATTTATCTAAGGGAAAACGGGTTTTAAATAGCCACAACAAGGCAAATGCAAAAGGCAAAGCCAAAAAGAAACGCAATGCCAAAGCCCAGAGCGGATGCAAATCCGTCACACTCCAGACAATAGCTAGCGGTGTCGTCGCCCAGATAAAAACCAATAAAAGATAGGTGGCAATCATATTGGTTTGTGTGGGCATGCGAGTCACTCTGAATAAGGCTTAAAGCGCGGAAGTTTTACGTTTTTGTTTTTGGATGGTCTGATCGAGTGCGCTGGAAAATTCGCGTTTATCCCGTTCTGAAATCGGTGGCGGACCGCCCGTTTGCACGCCCGCTCCGCGTAAGCTGTCCATAAAATCACGCAGATGTAAGCGCGCTTTGACATTGGCTGTAGTATAAATTTCACCACGGGGATGAATCGCAATCCCGCCTTTTTCAATGACTTCCGCAGCCAAGGGAATATCTTGGGTCATGACAATATCATGCTCTTTCATGCGCAGAATAATTTCTTTATCTGCAGCATCCGCCCCACTCATCACCTGAATTGAATTAATTCTGATCGAAGGAGTTATTCCGACTGGTTGGTTGGCAACAAAAGTGACTTCTAGCTGATAGCGATCCGAAGCACGAATAATCACATCTCGCAGAATACGGGGCAATGCATCGGCATCGACCCAAAGTTTGAATGGCAACACAGGGCTTCCCATTAAGGTATTAATCATGGTTATTCTAGCAAATTGAGACGATCAGGTTGATGATTAAATCGCTCCATTTTCATTGCATCTGTCATCAATATTTTAAAAAGTATGTGCCCGGTAAAACTGGCGTGATTCACACAAGAAAAAAATTTGACTTCATTTGACTGGCATTTTAATTTTAAAATTCATTCGATTGACTTGAAAAATCGCAATGACCCTCGATTAACTATAAATACATCATCCAAGATCAATTGTGCATATGAAAAATCAGAATAGCCCAGAGATCATCACCATTGATGATCAAAATTTCGGTAGTCATGTCGAACATTGGACCTTGCTCACCGACAACCCTGGCACAGATGTTCCACAGTGGTTAGGCAAAGCTCTTGATGAACCAATCATGCCGATGGGCCTTTGTACACAAGAATGTGATATGGATGCAGAGACCTGGCTGATTCAGGGACCGAGCAAAGCTGCGGTACAGTTGAGTCAAGTGATTGCCGTCGAAAACAACAAACCTCAAGTAGTAAAAACTGCATTTCCGTGCTTTGACAGTCCTTATCAGGTGAAAGCCACGATTGACCGGATTATTAGCTGTAAATCCAATACTCAGGCTGTATTGCGCCTGAATCTGGGTGCTAATAATATTATTTACGCTTTCGATAGCCTGTATAGCGTCAATCACCCGCACTATGAAAAAGACCAGTCCTATGTGGTAAATCTGAATGGCTGGGCCTATGAACTTGAAGCGGTCGCAGATCATGAGCATCTGGTGGTTGATGATCCGGCTTCGATCAAGCACCACCGTGCCTTGAATGATATTCTGGCTGCCAATAATGGTGTAGCACCGGATAATTTGCAGGAACAGATTGATGCCTGGCAGCCGCAGTGCGAAGAAGATAAAGAACCTGTAACCGTAGATTTTTCTAAAATGGTAGCTTATCTATACGGCGAAACCATGGGTCAGGAAGATGAAGCCTGGTTCCAGGGCAATATTGTCGGTAAAACGACTATGCAGTTTATGGGTCAGGACTATACCCTTTATGATGTCCCCCTCATTCATGATGAAGGCCAGCCTGCGACCTTGATCCGGATTGCAACGCGGAATGACCAGTACAGAGACTTCCAGATTGGCCAGTATATTCGTGGCAACTTGTGGATTCAGGCCAATATTTATAGAAAAGCGGCCTAAGTTCAAACAGAAAAAGAAGATATTCATTTTGATGGGTATCTTCTTTTAATCCATCTATATCCTTATTTGTCATTTTAATTTTTGATTATTTTTTATACATATTTTCTGGCTTAATAATCTATTTAAATTCATTAAAAACCAAGTTATCCACATTTTTAAATTCAAATGAATTCATTTTAAATATTTAAAATAACCTTAAAAATCTTGTAAAAATAAGCATTTGATTTCTCATATAAATAATCAGATGTCATGCAAATCTAATATTTAAATAAAATTAAAATTTATGCTCTTTAATCAAAAATGTACTTTATTTAATCAATTTTTTATGATAAAAATACTCACAACAAATTAGTATTAACGATAAATAGATCGGACAATAAATATCTATGAAAATCGTGCAAGAAGAAACATTACAACAGGTCGAGCATCATCTTAGCTCCCGCTATAATATTGATATGATGTCCTGCCTTTTTTTCATGTTGGGGATGCTGATCTGCGGATTCATCCTGCATACTTTTATTTTCTAAAATTATTGCATTCATAAAAAAACCCAGCCTGTGCTGGGTTTTTTCGTTTCAGGAATTAACCATTGCGTTTGGCAAAGTCATCCATAAAGTTCACCAATGCCTGCACACCCTCTAAAGGCACGGCATTATAAATACTTGCGCGCATACCGCCAACCGAACGGTGACCAGCAAGATTCAATAAATGCTGCGCTTCGGCTTCTTTCAGGAACTGTTTCTCAAGATCTGCATTGGCCAAGGTAAATGGTACGTTCATGATCGAACGGTTTGCTTTTGCGATTGGATTCGCATAAAAATCGCTTTGATCGATATAACCATAAAGCAGGTTGGCTTTCTCAAGGTTCACTTTGTGCATGGCATCTACGCCGCCATTTTCCAGTAACCACTCGAATACCAGACCAGATAAGTACCATGCATAAGTGGATGGTGTGTTGACCATTGAGCCATTTTTCGCTTGATCTGAATATTTCAAGATGCTTGGAATTTCTGGTTTGGCTTGATCGAGTAAATCTTCACGAATGATCACCAGCGTTAAGCCAGCAGGCCCGATATTCTTTTGCGCACCGGCATAGATCAAACCAAATTTAGAAACGTCTAATGGTGCAGATAAAATACTAGATGAATAGTCGCACACTAATGGCTTGTCTGTTTCAGGAATTGAAGAAAATTGCAGACCGCCAATAGTTTCATTATCCGCATAATGCACATAAGCTGCATCATCAGAAAGATTCCATTCGCTTTGTGCACTGATCGCATATTTGCCATCAATTTGGATACCTGCTTTTACAACATTGATATCGCCATAACGTTTCGCTTCTTTCAAGGCTTTTTCAGACCAGATGCCGGTATCGATATAGTCTGCTTTGTTGTTTTTGCCAAGCAGGTTCAATGGAATTGCCGAGAACTGTAGTGATGCCCCACCCTGCAAGAACAATACTTTGTAGTTCTCAGGAATATTCATGAGTTTGCGCAGGTCTGCTTCCGCTTTTTCAGCCATGGCAACATAGTCGGAACTACGGTGGCTCATTTCCATGATCGAAAGACCTTTGCCATGCCAGTCAAGCATTTCAGCTTGAGCTTTTTCAAGTACGGCAGTCGGTAATGCAGCAGGACCAGCACAGAAGTTGTACGCGCGCATGATTTTTCCTTTCAGAGTGAAACACAATAAAATGATGGCATTTAACCATATCTGGCAGGGTCTTGCACAAAATTATTTCAATCTATGAGTCAAGATAGAGTCAAAAAATCAATGTAGATTCACAAGATAAATTGACCAGTATTTTAGCCTGCTGTTTTTATCATCTTTGCACTCACAATTGAAAATATTCAAGATTAAGCCATTTTTTGATTCTAGATATTCCATTAAAAACAGCCGATAAGTATTTGAAATACAGATGTAAAAGAAACAATACTATAACTTTACACTAGTTCTATCTGCATACCTTTGATTTATACTAGCGGGATAACATTACCGGCTTTAAATCAGTTTAGCGACTTTATGAAATTAAAGAAAAATAAAAGACAGCTTGTCTGGAGTTTAAATCTGCTTGCATCGATGATGTATGGCAGCTTTACTCATGCACAGAGCATCAGCTTTCATGACGCTGAACGTCAGTTGTTGCAAAATTCTTATAGCAGCCAAGCCTATCAAAGTCTGGAACAGGCCTCAAAACTTGAAGCTGAAGCAGTAAAAGGCGTAGGTCTGCCACGAGTCGATCTGAATGTTCGTGCGTATGCCTTTCATAATGAACTCGATTTACCTTTAGGTGCATTAAAAAATAATTTAGAGCAATCCTTAACCAATGGTGTAAATAATAGAATTGATGAACTGAACTTAGGTGCTATTGCTGATCCGCTAAAAAATAGTTTAAGACCACCTATCCAAAATGGAGTTGGCTTAATTCCTGATAGTTCGCATGTCGTGCTGGATGATCAGGTGATTCGCCCGACGGTTTCAGTCATGATGCCGCTTTATACCGGTGGGCTGACAAGTAGCGCCAAAGAAATCGCCAATATTCAGGTCGGTCGTAGTCAGCTCAGCAACAAACAGCAGCAAGACACGCAGCGTCTTGAACTGATTCAAAGTTATTTTAATGTACAGCTTCAAAAGCAAATGCATGCAGCAGCACTGTTTAATCTGAATGCCATGCAGCAGCATTATCGCAATGCCTTAAAGATGGAACAGCAAGGTTTTATCAGTAAAGGCCACCGCATGCAGTTTGAAGTGGCACGCAATAATGCCGAGCGCAGCCAGCAAAATACGCAGGCCAATTTGAATGCTGCCCTGTTCCAGCTCAATAATCTGCTTCAGGAAAGTAGCATCACCGAACTTTCGACGCCTTTATTTGTCAATAAAACCGAGCCACAGGCCTTAAATCATCTGCTGAAAACCTTTAGTCAGAACTCTGCGCTGATTCAAAAAATGCAGCTGGATACCCAATTGGCTCAAGCCAATGTCAAAGCCCAGCAAGCGGCAAAAAAACCGAATGTTTTTGCTTTTGGCGAATATAGTCTGGATCAAAATGAAAACTGGATTGTCGGGATTGCCGCACGCTATAACCTGTTTTCCGGGATCGATAAAAACAAAAATATTCAGGCTGCCGAACTCAAACGCTCTGCCACAGAACTTCTCACTGCACGCACCCAGCAGGAAATTGAAAATCTGATTTATAAATCTTATAGCGAAGCACTCAGTGCACAGCAAAGTGATGCGCTTCTGGCACAAAACTTGAAAGCCGCACAGGAAAATTTACGCATCCAAGAATTGTCCTTTAAAGAAGATATGGGCACCGCCATACAGGTCATCGATGCACAAAATATGCTGAGCGGACTACGAGCCGAAACTGCCTTGAATGCTTACAAATATGTGATGTCACTGGCCACACTATTACAAAGCCATGGCTCGATTGCAGAATTTCCGAACTACATCCAACATACCAACACTCACTATATTCGCTAATGGAGCCGAACATGAACGAAGATCAAAAGCCCAATGATCCTGTGAATGAAGCGGCTTCATCCAGCGATACAGAAAAATCGCCTGCGCAACAGGTAGAAACAAAAACTGAAATAGAAAACAACGCGACGACTTCGACCGAGCAACAACAAGCTCCTGAAATCGCTAAAAAGAAAAAATATTTATTGCTCGCCCTAATTCCAGTTCTGCTGGCAGTCATCGCATTTGGATTATGGAAAAGCTACCAACCGGCTCCGCTGGAATTGCAGGGTCGTGTAGAAGCTGAAACGGTTCAGGTGGCGACCAAAGTGCCAAGCCGTATTGAAGAAATCTATGTAGAAGAAGGTCAGCGGGTCAAAAAAGGCGATGTGCTGGTGCGCTTAAACAGCCCGGAAATTCAGGCCAAAAAACAGCAAGCCGTAGCGGCTTTACAATCTGCGCTAGCCTTACAATCGACTGCTGAACGTGGCTCGCAGGAAGAAAATATCGCCAGTCTGTATGCCAACTGGCAATCGCTGAAAGCACAGCAAAATTTAGCCAAAGTTTCTTATGAGCGTGGTGCAAATTTATTTAAGGAAGGTGTGATCTCACGCCAGCGCCGTGATGAATTATTTGCAGCCAGTCAATCAGCGGCGCAAATGACTGAAGCGGCGTATCAGCAATACGCACGTGCCAAACGTGGCAGCACCTCGCAGCAAAAGAGTTCTGCCGATGCACAGGTAGATATTGCCCAGGCTGCGCTGGATGAAGCCAATGCATTAGAGGCAGAAACCCAATTAGTAGCACCTGTAAACGGAACGGTGTCTAAAACCTATGGCAAAGTCTCGGAGCTGGTAGCCACCGCAGTCCCTGTGGTCAGCCTGATTGAAGATCAAATGTGGGTGAGCCTGAATATTCGTGAAGACCAATATGCCCCGTTTCAGAAAATGAGCAGTATTGAAGGTTATATTCCCGCCCTAGATAAAACCGCCACTTTTAAAATCAAGCAGATCAGTGCTGAAGGTGAATTTGCCACCATTAAGACCACACGCCAAACCGGCGGTTATGATGTGCGCAGTTTTAAGCTGCATCTTGTGCCCGCACCAGCGATTCCTGAACTGAAAGTCGGGATGAGCGTATTATTTAAACTGAAAGAGACCCGATAATGTGGACGGGTATATGGCGCGAACTGCGCTATCTGCTCCGCGAAAAATGGGATCTGTGTCTGGTCACGCTGGCACCTGCACTGGTGATTATTTTATTCAGCAGCATGTTTGCTCAAGGGAAACCGGATCATTTACCGATTGCGATTATTGATCAAGACCAGAGTGCGCTGAGTCAAAGCATTTATCAGCATGTGGCACTGAATCATACTCTGAAAATTGTTACGGTGTCGGAACAAACAGCTGAAATTGAGCGCCTGTTAAATCAAAATAAAATTTGGGGTTATATCCATATTCCAAGCGGCGCCGAGCAACGTCTGGTTCGTGCTCAGGATGCTGACATCAGTATTGCCTTTAACCAGAGTTATTTCAGTATCGGAAATACCATTTCGTCTGCCATGCTGGTTAGTACCCTGCAAGCACTGGCTGAATTTAGCGGACAGCAATATCTGGGGAACCGGCTGCCCTCTCTCGAAGCACCGTCACCGCATATCAAAATATCGCCACTGTATAATCCGCAGCTGAATTATGAATTCTATCTGGAACCCTATGTCATTCCGGCAATTCTGCATTTACTACTGTGTTGTTGTGTGGCATTTTCCGTCGGTCAGGAACTGAAGCGGCAGACCTTAACAAGCTGGATTAGCAACTCATCCATCTGGATGGCATTACTGTCTAAGAACCTGGTCTATGTGGCTATTTTTAGTCTATGGACCTGGATCTGGATGTTCTGGCTGATTGAAATTCGCGGCTGGTTTGTTGCCGGCTCACTCAGCCTGATTCTATTGGCGCAATTTCTGCTGTATAGCGCTTATGCATTTTTAAGCAGTGCAGTGGTTCTGGCAACCAAAGATTTAAGTAAATCTTTTGGCATCATTGCGGTCTATGGTGGTTCATCTTTAAGTTTTGCCGGTGTGACTTTACCTTTAAATAATGCGCCCCTATTCACCCAGTTTTGGTCCAATATTATTCCGTTCACGCCCTATGCCAAATTACAAACTGAACAATGGGTGATTGGTAGTCCATTGCATATTTCACTGCCAGCTGGATTAATGCTGCTGATCTATGCCCTAGTCTACGCTCTGCTGGCTTATCTGTTTCTTAAAAAAATCGCCAAAGGAGCAACACCATGAAATCCCTTTGGTTTTACTATCTACAAAGCTTTAAAGATATCGTCAGTCACGGCACGATCTTTACCACGCTGATTCTATCCGTCTTGTTTTACAGCTTTTTTTATCCAACCGCTTATCAGGCACAGCAGGCTGAAGCCTTACCGATTATTATTGTCGATGAAGAACAAAGTAGCTTAAGTACCCGCATTATTGGTCAGGTGGCACAAAGCCCCAATGTCGAAATTCAGGCGATTACCGGAAATTTTGCCGAAGCCAAACAAGGGGTGGAGTCACAAAAAGCTGATGGCATTTTACTGCTACCGGACAATTTATCGCAAAGCTTAAGGCATGGTGAAACAGGTGGCATTGGCCTGTATTTAAGCACAGCCAACTTTTTAGTGACCAAACAAATTGGTCTGGGCTTAGCCACATCGGTTGAGCAAACGTTGGCAGACTATACTGAACGCTTTGGCGAGGTCTCGGATTTTTCACCTGCTCTTTCTGTGCATCAAATTCCTTTATTTAATCCGCTGTCCGGCTATGGCAGTTATGTCTTTCCTGCGGTTGCACCCTTAATTATCCACCAAACCATTCTTTTAGGTTTGAGTATGCTGATTTTGGTATATCGGGAAAGAAAAATAGAATTAAACGTAAATGCATTGACTGGGATGTGCTTAGCCGTCTTCACCATCGGCTGTCTGGGATGTTTCTATTTATTCGGTTTCAGCTTCTGGCTGTTTGATTATCCGCGCGGTGGCAACCTGTTCGGGATGCTACTGGCTGTTGCGGTTTTTATCTACACAATAATTGGCATGACCTGCCTATTTGCCAGTTTTCTGGATCTGCCAGAGCGTGCGGGTCATGTAATTGTGTTTACTTCCATTCCACTGTTCTTTTTATCTGGTGCGGCCTGGCCGCATGCTGCCATGCCCACCTGGATGCAAGTCGTTGGCGAAATCCTGCCCTCTACCCAAATTGTGCAGACGTTTATTCAACTCAATCAGATGGGTGTGCCTACAACACTGGTCTTGCCTAAATTGCTTTATCTTGGAATGATCGGCAGCTTGTGCTTTTTCCTGGCTTATCGACGTTTAATTTCTAGTCATCAAAGCAGATAGAGCATTATAGTAATGCTCCTATTCCACTTATTTATTTGACTCGCCAAAGACCTGAATATTGAAATTACGAATCTTGTTGCTGCCATTCGGCTTGTCAAAACTCACATCATACTGAACCAGATTCTCCGGATAGGCAATTTCATAGCTGACCTTATATTGCCCAGGCTGATTAGTTGCTTCTTCAATCTCTTTGGTCATTAAAGTCTTAGACTTGTATTCACCTTGAGGAATTGAACGTGAAAAGCGTTTCATCAGCTTTTCATTATCCTTAAACTGGGTTTGCAACTGCGGTTCTAACTGATCCAGAAATTCCTCATATTTCCCGTCACGCAAATCCTCATAGGCTAGCTGTGCCGCCTTTTCCTGTTCAGGACTCGGATTCGGAATATTGTCCATTGAATTACAGCCAGTCAATGCAACCGCTGCTGCCAACAACATTAATTTGGTTTTCATCGCTTACCCTTATAGCAGTCAAGGTTTATAAAAAAGGACGCCGAAGCGCCCTTTTTATCAGTAAAAAACTTATTCTTCTACTGAATTTTCACCATCTTTTGCAACTTGCTCAGTTTCAGCTGCTACATCTGTTTCTGCTACTAAAGATTCTGCACCTTCAATCGCTTCAACAAACTCATCTTCTTCAACCGCTTCGATTGAAACGACACCAACCAGCAATTCCTCATTACCTAGGCGGATCAGACGAACACCCTGTGCGTTACGACCGGTTTGCGCCACTTCAGATGCACGGGTACGAACCAGCGTACCGCCATCAGAGATTAGCATAAGTTCTTTAGAAGCATCGATGGCAACAGCGCCCACCAATTGACCGTTACGTTCAGAGGTCTTGATCGCAATCACGCCCTTACCGCCACGTTTCTTGGTCGGGAAGTCATCTACAGGCGTACGTTTACCATAACCATTTTCAGATGCACACAGTACTTCGCCAGTTTCAGGTACAACAACCAGTGATACGATTCGGCTAATCAATGCTGAATCTGAACCATCTTCGTCATCAGACTCGATCTCAGTTTCATCATTTTCTTCTAGCTGTGCAGCTGCACCAATGGTCACGCGCATACCACGTACACCTTTGGCAGAACGGCCCATTGAACGCACATCAGTCTCAGCAAAGCGAATGGCTTTACCTTCGTTCGAGAACAACATGATTTGCTGTTCGCCGTCGGTAATCGCTACACCAATCAGGGTGTCATCGCCATTCAGCTCAATCGCACGTAAACCGTTTGAACGAACATTCGAGAACTGTTCAAGCTCTACACGTTTAATCGTACCGTATTCAGTCGCCATAAACACATAGAAGTTTTTACGTACCGCTTCAGCCTGCTGAGCAAAGTCATTGATGATGTCATCATCAAGATCTGTTGCAGAAAGCTCCAAGCCCAACTGTTTCAATTGGATACGCAATGCATCAGAAATATCATCCGCACCGTCTTCAGATTCTGTCAGCGCTGCTTCAAGCTCGGCAAAATGAGCATTGATTACTTCATTGTTTTGCAACTGCGCTGCATTAGCTTTGACAAATGCCTTGAAGTCAGCCAGACGTTCCTTGAATTTCTTCGGCGCATCGATCACCGGCAAGATCGCGGTAATAGTCTCGTTTTCATCCAGTGGCAGCAAGTTCACCATTGGGCGACCTTTGGCACCACGTGATGCTTGCGGCACTTCATAGACTTTCAGACGATAGACCTTACCAACGTTGGTAAAGCAAAGTACCGTCGCATGACTTGACGTCACAATCAGATGTTGAATGTAATCATCTTCTTTCATGCTGGTCGCAGATTTACCACGGCCACCACGACGCTGCGCAGCATAGTCAGACAATGGTTGTGTTTTCGCATAACCTGATTTCGATACCGTCAGCACCATTTGCTCTTCAGGAATCAGATCTTCACGAGAGAAATCGATACGTGACTCGACAATCGACGTTTTACGTGCATCGCCATACTGCTGAAGAATTAATGCCAGCTCTTCACGAATCACGTTCATCAACAGATTAAAGTCATTCAAAATTGCAGTCAGTTCAGCAATTTGTGACAGGATTTCACTATATTCAGCATGTAACTTGTCTTGTTCCAGACCAGTTAAACGATGCAAGCGAAGTTCCATAATTGCATTCACCTGGGTTGGTGACAAACGATAAATCTCGCCATCCAAACCAAATGGGCGACTTGGGTCTTCACCTTCAATCTCATCCGGACGCACAGAAACTGAACCGGCTTTTTCCAGCAAGGCCAAAACACCGCCACCTGCCCACTCACCTGCCTGCAAACGCTCACGCGCTTCAGCCGGATTCGCAGAACTCTTGATAGTTTCGATGATGGCATCAATATTCGCCAGGGCAACGGTTAAACCTTCCAAGATATGCCCACGTTCACGCGCTTTGCGTAATTCGAACATGGTACGACGCGTGACCACTTCCTGACGGTGACGGATAAATGCCGCAATGATGTCTTTCAGGTTCATCAATTTTGGTTGGCCATTGTCCAGGCAAACCATATTGATGCTGAAAGAGTTTTCAAGTTGTGTGTTCTGGAACAGGTTGTTCACGATCACTTCGGCGTTTTCACCGCGCTTCAGGTCAATCGCGATACGCATACCGTCTTTGTCAGACTCGTCACGAAGCTCTGAAATGCCTTCCAGTTTTTTCTCTTTGACCAGTTCAGCAATACGCTCAATGGTTTTTGCTTTATTGACCTGATATGGAATTTCAGTGAAGACAATCGTGGTACGGCCATTTTTCGGATCTTCTTCGAAATGGTACTTACCACGAATATGCAAACGGCCCTTACCGGTACGGTATGCATCGACAATGCCTGATTTACCGTAAATGATACCGCCTGTCGGGAAATCCGGACCAGAAATATGCTCCATCAACCCTTCGATACTGATCTGAGGATCATTGGCATAGGCCAGACACGCATTCACCACTTCAGTCATGTTATGCGGGGCCATATTGGTCGCCATACCGACTGCAATACCGGTAACACCATTAATCAATAAGTTCGGTACACGGGTTGGCATCACCTGAGGAATACGCTCAGAGCCATCGTAGTTGTCTTCCCACTCAACGGTATCTTTTTCAAGATCCGCTAACAGTTCGTGGGTCAGTTTACGCATACGCACTTCGGTATAACGCATGGCTGCTGCGCTATCGCCATCGACCGAACCGAAGTTACCTTGACCATCAACCAATTGGTAACGCAAGCTGAAATCTTGCGCCATACGTACAATGGTTTCGTATACGGCAGAATCACCATGCGGGTGATATTTACCGATCACGTCACCGACTACACGTGCAGACTTTTTATAAGCTTTGTTATAGTCATTGCCTAATTCGTGCATTGCGAAAAGCACACGACGATGAACAGGTTTTAAACCATCTCGTACATCGGGCAATGCACGTGACACAATCACGCTCATCGCATAATCGAGATATGAGCTTTTAAGTTCATCCTCAATGGCAATCGGTCTAATTTCCGATACGCTCATGCATACTCCTTATTCTACAAGCCAATTTTGGCTTGTATTTATATGTCGTAAAACTAGCAAAATCATTAACTCAAACGACTGAGTTAAAAACTAAAATACAGCCCTAAATTATAGCATAAACACTTGTATTTTTGTGTCGAAATATTCAGCTTAACCTTGTTAATTATCTTCATTTTAGTGATCATTTTCTTGTTATTTCAAAACAGAAAATCAGTGCATCCAGACAGGATTTTTCAATACTCAAAATTTTGAGAAATACAGGAGTACAAAAACAAAATGCGCCAATCAACTGGCGCATCTTCATCGTTTTTTCTATATTTTTATTGTGCCTGGTTCAGTACTTTACGATAGCTCAGCACGGCCACAATCAATAAAACTGGCAATAACATTTCTACCCCTTCCTCAATGGTCATAATCATGATTTGAGTATGTGGCACCAACTGGATGCCGAATTCTTCTTTCAGGGTTGAGGTCGTGCGATCGAGCACTTTGCTCAGTCCGCCACAGGCAATGGTGAGAAAGATAAAAAAATGTGCAATATTCAAAGAATTCTTCATGCTTCGTATGGTTTGAACCAGCTTTTTCGCCAGTACCAGAAAGACAAAAATAATGCCGAGCAATAAAATAAATCCGAGCAGCTTATCCATGAGCGGAATTTCAGCACTGCGATAGAAATTAGTTTTGATAAAACTCATTTCAAACACCTGCTTATGGAAATCCATTTCCCGTAATCCCAACAATGTCGCTGCTATAGCCGTAAACACTCGGGTATTAGGTTTGATTTCAACATTAAGCAAACACAGCACTGCCAGCAAGTACCATAACCATGGACTCATGACTTCAAAAGCGCCTGATTCACTAAATAAATACTGAGTCACCGCACAGGCGGTGCATTCAGGGCAGTATGAATGCAAATACCCAGATAAAGCGCAATCAGCAGAAAACTAATGAACAGGATATGGGCGGCTTTGGAAAAGGACATGATTAAAAACAGGAGAAAAACCAAACCGGAATTTTATCACTTTTCACGCAAATGAAATACTCTAGTTTCGACTGCCGAGTATTTTTAAAATTTTTGCATAAAAAAACGCCCTTGGACAAAACAGAAAAGCATTGCTTTCACTGCCTGCACAAGAGCGTTTTTTGAACCCGATTCAGGAATTAGATTTTAGAAACCAATTCAGGAATAACACTGTTCAGGTCACCGACTAACCAGTAGTCAGCAACTGCGTTAATTGGCGCTTCTTCATCTTTGTTGATCGCAACGATCACTTTAGATTCTTTCATACCCGCCAAATGCTGAATCGCACCAGAGATACCTACAGCGATGTACAGGTCAGGTGCAACGATTTTACCCGTTTGACCGACTTGCATATCGTTTGGTACGAAGCCAGCATCTACCGCAGCACGTGATGCACCTTGAGCAGCACCAAGCTTGTCAGCTAACGGATCAAGGATTTTGTGATAGTTCTCACCAGAACCTACACCACGACCACCAGAAACTACAATACGCGCAGCTGTCAGTTCAGGACGTTCAGATTTTACGATTTCTTCGTTGATAAACTTAGAAATACCCGCATCACCCGTAGACGCAGCAGCTTCAACAGCAGCAGAACCGCCCTCAGCAGCTACAGCATCAAATGCCGTACCACGAACAGTCGCCAATACGATGTTTTCGCCTGATTCTACAGTCGCAATTGCGTTACCTGCATAGATCGGACGTTTGAAAGTCTTAGGACCATCTACCGCGATGATGTCAGTGATCATGCTTACATCAAGAAGTGCAGCTGCACGTGGCAAAATGTTTTTACCAGTCGTCGTAGAAGCAGCAAGGATATGTGTATAGCCTTTACCTAATTCAGCAACAAGTTTAGCCACGTTTTCAGCCAATTGGTTTGCATAAGCAGCGTCATCAGCAAGTAATACTTTGCTTACACCCGCAACTTTAGCCGCCTGGTCAGCAACTGCCTGAGCGCCAGAACCAGCAACCAATACAGTGATATCACCACCGATTTTTTGCGCCGCAGCAACAACGTTTAAAGTAGCAGCGTTTAATGCTTTGTTGTCGTGCTCAGCGATAACTAAAATACTCATGATTTTTATCCTTCTGTATTAGATCACTTTCGCTTCGTTTTTCAATTTTTCTACAAGCTCGTCTACAGACTTCACTTGTACGCCAGCTTTACGCTCTGCAGGTGATTCAACTTTCACTGTTTTCAGTTTAGTTGCAGGGTTTACACCGAAATCTGCAGGTGACTTGGTATCAAGCGGTTTTTTACGCGCTTTCATGATGTTTGGAAGTGCCGCATAACGAGGCTCGTTCAAACGCAAGTCAGTGGTAATGATTGCTGGAAGTGTCAGCTCAACAGTTTGTAAACCGCCGTCTACTTCACGTGTTACTTGTACTTTGTCGCCATCTACTTTTACTTCAGAAGCGAATGTACCTTGACCTGCACCCATTAGAGCGCCAAGCATCTGACCAACCTGATTCGAGTCATCATCAATTGCTTGCTTACCCAGAAGGATCAATTGTGGTTGTTCAGCGTCAACAACGCCTTTCAGAATTTTAGCGATTTCCAGCGCACCCAGTTGGCTGTCATCAGCTTCAACCAGAATACCGCGGTCAGCACCAAGCGCCATTGCAGAACGGATTTGTTCTTGGGCTTCTTTAGGACCAATAGAAACAACAATGATTTCTGAAACAGTTCCTTTTTCTTTTAAACGAACCGCTTCTTCCACTGCGATTTCACAGAATGGGTTAATTGACATTTTAACGTTGGTTAAGTCAACACCACTGTTGTCCGGTTTAACACGAACTTTAACGTTGGCATCAACCACACGTTTTACAGCAACAAGAGCCTTCATGTAATCCTCGGCTGTTTTAGCAAATGTAAATGTTGAGAAAAGTTAGTGTAACTCTTCACTTAAATTTTTTTAGGTGCCCTATCTTGCAATGTGTACGGCATTTCGGTCAAGTCACAATTCAACAAAGAGCTGTAAAAATGCGTAAATTTACCTGAACGATGCGTTCACAATTAATTGTTATCCATTTATTACATGAAATGTATAAACATTTACTTAAAATTTAAGCATTGATTTATATTATTTTTTTATCTGATTAATCACATCAGAAGTTTTGATTGATCAGTTTTAATTTAAATTGATTTATAGCAGCTTGAAGCAAAACAGCCGGAATATACGTATGTCAGCTTTTGTCATTTTGGACAGAACTCTTTTTGAGAGCGAATTAAACCTAATATAAAGACAAATTGACCAAATAATAAACCAGCGCATTGAATTCTACGCCGACAAAGTGAATATTTAATTTCAAATCTTCACAATTATAAAAAAAGCATACTGCGAACAGTATGCTTCTTTGCAATCCGATTAATTAATGATTAACCAGCTTGCGGCAAGTGCCAGTAAACCACCAGAAGTTCCATCTACCCATTTTTGTTTACGTTCATCCATTTGGGTTTTTTGGCTGATTTTGCTGAACAAAATACTTAAGCTACAATACACTACAAAAATCAGACTGATAAAAATAAAGGACAGGATCAAACCTTGGCTGACAGTATTGGCTGATTTATCAATAAACTGCGGCAAAATCGCAAAATAAATCAACATGCCTTTCGGATTTAGCAGTGCGGTAAAAAAACCTTTTTTAATCGGATTGGCCGATGTCTTTTTCTCAATGTTCAGCGCATTTTTACTGAATACCGATTTGAGCAAATTAAAGGCCAAATACAACAGATACGCGATCCCAAGCCAGCGAATCGTTTCAAACAGGACCGGAAAAGAAACAATAATAGCCGCAATTCCGAGTGCCACCAGAATAGAATGCACCAGATAACCGCAACACACACCTAAGGTTGCCATCATGCCTGCTTTTGCATCTTTACCCATCACTTGAGACAGGATAAATAACATATCGGGTCCAGGCGTAAAAATCAGGGGAAGCACGGTCAGTGCAAAGAGTACAAATACAGACATTTCCTTTTCCTTTCAAACTCCAGAAAGTGAAATAAGTATCTGCGATTTTTTACAAAATTGGCTTTCAATTTATTTTATAATAAGTATTATTTTTCGAATATTATTCTAATTTATGAAAATATCCACCAAGTCTGTGCGGGTAAAACTTGATCGAATTGATAAAAATATCATTCGACATTTACAGGCCAATGGCCGTATTCAGAATAATGATCTGGCACGTGAAATCGGACTTTCACCTTCATCCTGTTTACGCCGGGTGAAATTACTGGAAGATGCAGGCGTGATTCAGAACTACACCACTATTGTCGACCAACAAAAAATTGGTTTTCAGCTGATTTTATTTTCGCGCATCTGGTTAGTCGGTCAGGACGCTGAAACCATTGATACCTTTATTGAGGCGATGAAAGAATTGCCGCAAGTGATGGAGTGCTACATCATTTTGGGGGAAAGTGATGCCATGTTGAAAGTCGTGGTGCCTGATCTGGAAAGTTACCGGAAATTCCAGTCGACCCATCTGACCAAAAAAAATGGTATTACCAGTGTCAAAACGGATTTACCCAGCCAGATTATTAAACAGAGTTTTCAGCTACCTTTAGAAGATTTATAGACAAACTGATTTTAGATAACGAAGCTATGTTCTTAATTTAAGATTTACATACTCGTAGCTTGCTTAAACCATAACCTGTGCTGCAAGCGCATAGATGGCAAGTTCTACCCTAAGAAAAGGTTGCCTATAGAAGACAACCTTTTCCTCTTGAACAACGCCAAACCACAGGACTGAATCTTATTTTTATGTTGTGTGGATGCTTCAGAATTTACTCAGTTTCTTGTGCTAAAAAATCACGATGGACATGGCTTAAATCTACCAGCTCATAGTCTGCCAGTTCAAAAATTTGCCAAATCGCAATCGCATCTTCTTTTAAATCGACTGCCTGAGTCGCACGATTCGACAATTGCCATTGCAGGTCAGAAATCCATAAATAGTATTGTCCAGTCGCCGCATTAAAGGCCTGAACTTTTCCATCGGCATTAATCCCTTGAATGATGGCACCTTCAGGTAAGGTCGCTTCAAGATTGGGTAAGCTAATGTCCACAAAATGCTTGATTTGTCGCAAACCATAACCTGCAAACATTTCTTTTTGAGCTTCACTTAACTGTGCATATTTTTGCTCTATATCTGCAATTACCAGTGTGTCCATGTCACCTCCCATCGGTCAAATACTGAGACGCCGCTCAGCAATATTTCATTTTAAATATTAAATACTATTTATTGTTATACCTGAAATGGCGCATTTAACGAATAAGACAATAGTGAAATGCGTACCCAAACGCCAATGTTCAGTTCAATTCCATTTTAAGGTTTATATATGAACGTTTTGTGCCAAAAATACAATTTTCATGATTTTTATTCTTTACAACTTGGCACATGATCAATCTTCTTTATGCTGCGCACGTGGATGAGCCTGATCATAAATTTGGGCCAGATGATCAAAATCGACATGAGTATAAATTTGCGTGGTGGTTAAATTACTGTGTCCCAGCATTTCCTGCACCGCGCGTAAGTCCCGGCTATTCGACAACATATGACTGGCAAAGCAATGTCTTAATAAATGTGGATGTAAATCTACATTCACGCCTGCGCGCTGCGCCTGAAACTTGACCCGATTTTCAATTTGCCGTGCACCAAGCGGATTGCCTTTCTGGGTAATAAATACATTCGCCTCCGGCACAAAATCACCATTCCATAAAGGATAGATTTGCAACCAGGCCATCACGCTGTCTTTGGCCTTGGAACCGAAAGGCACTATCCGGGTTTTATTGCCTTTACCAGTAATGCGTAATAACTGCCGGTTGAAATCAATATCTTTAATTCTCAGGCTTTGCAGTTCTGCCAGACGCAGCCCACTCGAATAAAGCAATTCCAAAATCGCTTTGTCCCGGAGCCACATTTGCTGCTGTATTTCATTTTCAGGCGCAGGCTGATCTATAATCTGGTTGACGGTTTCAATATCCACCATGCCCGGCAAAGGACGCGATTGACGTTTTAACTGAAAATCATCCGCCGGATTAAAAGCCATATGCTGAGCCTGCTCGGCCCATTTCATAAACTGGCGAATAGCCGAAAGCATACGTTGCAGGCTGCTAGGACTGAGCTGATGCTGTTCCACTTTTTCAGCCAGAAACTGGCGTAAATCGGTGGCTTCTACATCGTTTAAATTAAGCTGTTCACGCTGGCAAAACTCTAAAAAATCCGAGACATCACGCTCATAGGCTTGTAAGGTATGTTTGGACTGGTTTTGAATTTCACGTTCTTTCAGCCACATATTGAGCAAGAGTTGAGGTGGCACAATCACTGCTTGCTCCATTTAGAATTGCTCCAGATAACCTTGAATCAGCATTGCAACCTGACCTGCATGAGTATTGACAAAGAAATGATCTCCACCTTGGATAATATACAGTTTTGCATTTTTAAAAATTCCTGCCAAGTATTGTCCAAGCTGAACAGTACTTAAAGGATCATGATCTCCCCAGATCAGCAAGATCGGAACGTCCAGACTTGCGAGCTGAACGCAGCTAAATTCAGTTTGGTCTTGTACAAACCAGTCCGGTGCTGTTTTAAATTGTTCACGATAATCTCTACGCCAATCTGCACAATGAAATGTTTTTAAATTCAGACCACCAGATGTCGCCAACAATACCAGTCCTTTGACTTTCTGTGGATGCTTAAGTGCCAATCCAATGGCCAATACACCACCCATAGACTGGGCAATCAGAATGGAATCATTCTCAATTTTTTCTTTCACGAATTCATGCAGATCATACAGGTTTTGAATGGCTAAATTTGGCGCTACGCCATCAAAACCCGGATAGGCAATGACTTGCTGATCTGTATATTTGGTTAATGCTGCCCTTAATGGCTGCCAAAAGTGCTGGCTTCCTGAAGCACCCGGCAGGAAAACAAGCTTATTCATCTCATTCAAATTCTACGGTTTTTCCCATCCTAGCATAAAAAAAAGCACCATCGATCAGACAGTGCTTTTTTCTCAAGCGGAACCAAGCTTAACCCTGGAAATAACGTAAATCCAGACGTCCTTCATACACGGTCGCCGTTGGCCCGGTCATCCAGACCACATCACCTTCTTTCCACTCAATTTGCAGCTTGCCACGTGCCAGTTCAACTTCGACTTTACTCGACAGCAGACCACGGCGCATACCTGAAATTGCGGCAGCACAGGCACCTGTACCACAAGCCAAGGTCTCGCCTACACCACGCTCGTACACGCGTAAACGTGCATGTTTTTCATCAATAATCTGCATAAAGCCAGCATTGACTCGTGCCGGGAAGCGCGCATGTGATTCAACTTGTGGACCAATACGTGCGACATCAGCAGCGATCACATCCGGTACAATTGTCACCGCATGTGGATTCCCCATATTGACCACATCAATGGTCAGCTTTTCACCGCCAGCAAGATCGATGTCATATAGGCTTTCCGGTGCATCGGCCAGGAATGGAATTTCCTGAGGCAGGAATTTTGGATAGCCCATATTGACCCGTACCCAACCATTCGCACCCAATTCAGGCTCTACAATGCCTGATTTGGTTTGTACCTTGATTTTGGTTTTGGTGGTGAGCTGACGATCATGCACAAATTTGGCAAAACAGCGCACGCCATTACCACATTGTTCCACTTCTGAACCATCGGCATTAAAAATCCGATATTTAAAGTCTGCACTTGGGACATCGGGTGGCTCAACCACCAAGAGTTGATCAAAACCAATGCCGAAGTTACGATTGGCCAAACGCTGAATGGTCAAAGTGTCTAAATAAGCACGCTGGCTGATCAGATCAACCACCATAAAGTCATTGCCCAGACCATGCATCTTGGTAAATTCTAATAACATCCTGATTTATCCTTAAGGCAATAAACGCTCACGTTCCCAGAGTGATTCAATCGTTTCACGTTCACGAATCAAATGCGCCTGGTCAGCGTCGACCATTACTTCAGCAGCACGACCACGGCTGTTGTAATTTGAGCTCATGACGAAACCATATGCACCGGCACCGAGTACCGCCAGTACATCATTTTCTTTAATGGCAAGCTCACGCTCCTTACCCAAGAAATCGCCAGTTTCACAAATTGCGCCCACGACATCCCATTCTTTCGTTTCGACATCGGTACGAGGTGTAACAGATTGAATGTCCATCCATGCTTCATATAACGCAGGGCGAATCAGGTCATTCATCGCTGCATCAATGATCGCGAAATTACGATGATTGGTCGGTTTTAATAGATCTACTTTAGTCAGTAACACACCAGCATTGGCAGAAATACTACGTCCCGGTTCCATATACACTTTCAAGCCCAACTTTTCTAGAGCCGGACGCAGTGCATTAGCATATTCCTCAACCGATGGTGGTGTCTCATCTTTATACGTCACACCCAGACCACCACCGATATCGATATGTTTAAGGGTGATTCCCCGTTCTTTCAACTGGTCGATCATGACAATGACACGATCCAGTGCATCCACAAATGGCTGGGTTTCAGTCAACTGTGAACCAATATGGCAGTCAATCCCGACCACATCCAGATTTGGCAATGACGCTGCATATTGATAAGTTTCAAATACGCTATCCGATGGAATACCGAATTTATTTTCTTTTAAGCCGGTTGAAATATAAGGATGGGTTTTGGCATCGACATCCGGATTCACACGCAATGAAATCGGTGCTTTGACATTTAATTCAGCCGCAACTTTCTGGATACGATCCAGCTCGGCATAAGATTCGACGTTAAAGCAGGCAATGCCGACTTCCAACGCTTTTTTGATATCCGCTTCAGATTTACCCAGGCCCGAAAATACGATTTTCGAAGGCTCACCACCAGCTTTCAGCACACGCGCCAATTCACCACCCGTCACAATATCAAAACCGGCGCCCTGTTTGGCCAATACATTCAATACCGCAAGATTAGAGTTGGACTTTACCGCAAAACAGATTTGATGATCGATAAAGTTAAAAGCACGGTCCATATCTAAAAAATGCTTTTCCAAAGTGGCTTTGGAATAAACATAGAGTGGTGTGCTAAATTGCTCCGCGAGCTGTTGTAATGAACATTGCTCAGCGTGCAATACCCCATTAATGCGGGTGAAACTCATGAAGGTATCCTTTCTGTGAAAGCGTTATGGTGTGGTTTTAACGTCTGAATCGGTAGGTGCAGCAAACTGTTGTTGCACAGGTGTCTCTCGTTCTTCATCGGACGCTTTAGGCTCAGTTTCAGTATTTTTGTATAACAGATACTTGGCACGCTTGTCGTAATTCGGATCATTCGGCAAGTGCAAAGCCCCTGACTGTCCACAACCTGCAAGAGCAAGACCTGTCGCTAAGATACTGATGTAGCAAATGACTTGGCGCATCTGACCACCTAATGTAATAGTTTCGATGAAGTATAACGCGATCATTCGGCATGACCCAAGCGTTAAACGCTAGAGAGTATCTTTAGACAAAAAAAAACGCCAGCAGATCGCTGACGTTTTTATTGATAAGGTTTATTTATGTTTCTGTTTATAGAAACCAAAATATCCAATGATTAGCAGGATAAACCAGATCGGACTGATCATCAGTGCCTGACGGGTATCCTCTTCCAGTGCCAAGACCACAATCATGCTCAGGAAGAAAATAATCACGATCCAACAGGTCACTAAACCACCTGGCAGCTTAAAGGTTGATTTAGCATGTAGTTCTGGACGTGTTTTGTAATACACGATATAGCTCCAGATAATGATGATCCAGACACAAATAAACAGAATCGTGGATAAAGTTGTGGCCAAGGTAAAGGCCCGAACGGTATCCGGAACAAAATACTGGAGTGCTGCACCCAGCAACAAACACACGGCAGAGAAATACAGGGCATTTGCAGGGACCGCGCGACGGTTCAGGCGACCAAAGGCAACCGGTGCCTGCTCTTCACGTGACAGGCCAAACAGCATACGACTGGTCGAGAATACGCCACTGTTCATCGAGGACATCACCGAGGACAACACCACCAGGTTCATGATAATCGCAGCCGCTGCAATGCCAGCCTGACTGAACAGGTTTACAAAGGGCGAAACATTCGGGTCAATCTGGTTCCATGGAGTCACTGACATCACAATCAACAATGCCAATACATAGAAAATAATGATACGAATCGGAATAGAGTTCACCGCTTTCGGCAGGTTCTTTTCGGGGTCTTTGGTTTCAGCTGCTGTAGTCCCCACCAGCTCTACCCCGACAAAGGCGAAAATGGCGATTTGGAATCCAGCCAAGAAACCATATCCCCCTGTTGGGAATATCCCGCCATGATCCCAGATATGACTAAAGGATGCGACCGTACCGGCATCATTGGTAAAACCGGTAAACACCATCCACAGGCCAACGGCAATCAGCACCACAATGGCGATAATTTTGACCAGGGCAAACCAGAATTCCATTTCACCAAACAGTTTTACCGTGACCAGATTCAGCCCCATGATAAACACAATCGCGGCAACACTGATCATGACGCCTTCTTCAGGGCTAAAGGGCAAACCATTATTGAAGAATTGCAGATAATAAATAATGGCTGACAGATCTGCGATCCCGATGGTGATCCAGCAGAGCCAGTAGGTCCAGCCAACAAAATATCCCGCCCAAGGCCCGATCAGATCCGTGGCAAAATCAATAAATGATTTATATTGCAAATTGGAAAGTAACAATTCCCCCAATGCACGCATCACCAGAAAGACCATAAAACCGATGATCATATAGATCACCAGAATCGAAGGACCTGCAAGACTGATGGTTTTACCCGAACCCATAAACAGGCCGGTTCCGATGGCGCCCCCAATGGCAATTAACTGTAGGTGCCGATTGGACAAACTCCGCTTTAATTCACCGTGCTCTGCCGATGAATTGTTATATTTTTCTGACATTATTAATTACAACTTTGAGTTTTACTCGCGACAAATTAACGTAAAAAATGCTGAATACAAAAATAAAATTTGCATCATTTGTATTTCCTGATTAATTGAAGAAGTTAATTTATTTTTCTTATATCGCTCTCCAGTTACATTTTTGCTTTATTTTTGACCTGAAAGATTCGAGTAATTTCTTGTCAAATTTTTAAAACTGTGTAAAAAATAAAACACTATTCAGCCAATTTATGCATTTAGGATGAATGCTTTTAATCAATACCTCGAACTACACAGACATGGATCAATAAGAAGAATTTTATGCAAAATTTACAAAGTTTAATGGAAACTTTAAGCGGCTGGGTCTGGGGCCCTTATATGCTGGTACTGATTGTTGGTACCGGGATATTCCTTACCTTCCGTTTATTGTTCTGGCAGTTCCGCATGTTGCCCCTAGCCTTTAAACAGGTCTTTGGCAAGCATCCTGACCATTCAGGTGATATTTCCCAATTCGCTTCACTCATGACCGCACTCTCTGCCACGATTGGTACCGGTAATATTGCCGGCGTAGCCACTGCCTGTGTCCTCGGTGGTCCGGGTGCGGTGTTCTGGATGTGGATGACTGCCCTGTTTGGTATGGCGACCAAATATGGCGAAGGTGTTCTGGCAGTCAAATACCGAGTGAAAAATGAGAAAGGTGAAATGTCCGGTGGTCCGATGTACTACATCGAGCGGGGTCTGAAATGGAAATGGCTGGCGCTGATTTTTGCCTTGTTCGGGGCACTGGCTTCTTTTGGGATCGGCAGCTCCGTACAGTCCAATACCGTAGCATTGGCAGTGCAAAACAGCTTGGGCATCGAAACCTGGATGACAGGTATTATTATTACTGCCTTTTCGGCACTGGTGATTTTGGGCGGGATTAAATCGATTTCCAGAGCAGCGTCACTGATTGTTCCTATTATGGCTATAGGCTATGTGGCAGGGGGATTAATTATCATTTTTAATAATCTCGAACTGGTCGTTCCTGCGCTTAAAATCATCTTCACCTATGCCTTTACTGGAGAAGCCGCAGTGGGCGGTGCAATTGGTGCGGCGATTCGTTATGGTGTGGCACGTGGTGTATTCTCAAACGAAGCCGGCATGGGTTCTGCGCCGATTGCTGCTGCAGCGGCAAAAACCGATCATCCAGCCCGTCAAGGTCTGGTGTCTATGACCGGTACCTTCATTGATACTATTATTGTCTGTTCAATTACCGGTATTGTTCTGGTGATGGGTTATATCATGGCCGGTAATTCATTCGGAGATCAAACCGGTGCCGTATTGACCATCGGTGTATTCGACAAGCTGCTACCTGGTATTGGCGGCTGGGTGGTGACTTTCGGGATCATTTTCTTCGCTTATTCCACCATTTTGGGCTGGAGCTACTATGGCGAAAAATGTACCAGCTATTTACTTGGCGAAAAATTCGTTTTGCCCTATCGCATTATTTATATTGCCTCAGTGTTTATCGGCTGCATTGCAACACTGGATCTGGTCTGGCTATTCGCCGATACCTTTAACGGCCTGATGGCGGTGCCGAACTTAATCGCATTATTATTGCTATCTGGGGTCATTGCCAAAGAATCGAAAGACTTCATTGCAAGACGTAAATCTGGTGAACTTTATTAATTGACAAGTTATTTAACTACTCAAGCCAAAATAGTAAAAAGCCACGTTAATCGTGGCTTTTTCTGTTTCATCTTTTCCATTCTTCATCATGAAAATTTAGCAACGTAAACCACTACAAGCCAGCTTGTCCCACTCAGATTCAAGCTCCAGTGCCAGTCCTAAAGATAAAACAAAAAACTGAATGCCTTTAATTTTCATATTGCCCTGTTCATCTTCCAGATACTCACTCAGTTTTTGATAGGTTTTATGATGCAGATCAAAAGGTACATCCAGATAAAGACCACCTAGGTAGATTTCACTATGGACGGTTTGATCCACACCTAAACACGGCATATAGGCAATCCCCTGTTGCTCTAGCCAGCCGATCAACATCTGGCGAACCGAGTTTGCATCCCGATCTGGATGTACATAATGATCAAAATGCACGAATAACACATCACGGTTTTTTTCACGTGCGATCGCATCAATATGTTTCAGCAATTGTGACAAGATCTGTTCCATTCCAGCATAACAAGATAGGCATTATAGACGGCGTTACCGCACAGTATTCAAATCAGCATAAATAAAAGCGACAAACCTTGTCGTAAAAACCATGATTTTTCAGGTGAAAGGCTTGGTTTTCGATGGCATTCACCGCTATGCTGTCACTCAATTTCAATCGCTTCAAAGCAAAAAGTGTGTATCGTTGTGAACAATGTGGTGCCGATCATCCAAAATGGTCGGGGCAGTGTTCTGAATGCGGGGAATGGAACAGCCTGGTTGAGGTGACCATTGCACCGGCAGTGACACATCGCGCCCAGCCAAAAATTGGTGGTGGATATGCAGGCCAGGCGTCCAGTATTACTACCTTAAATCAGGTCTCAGTCTCTCATGAAACCCGTCTGCCGACGGGTATTAGCGAATTTGATCGGGTCTTGGGTGGCGGACTAGTGACCGGTTCGGTGGTTCTGATCGGCGGTGATCCCGGGATTGGTAAATCCACCATCTTGCTACAAACAGCCACGCACATGGCATCTGCCAAAAATCCGGCCCTGTATGTGACCGGTGAGGAATCCTTGTCTCAGGTGGCTTTACGTGCCCAGCGTCTGGATCTGCCAACTGACCAGCTCAAAGTCATGGCAGAAACCTGCGTCGAACGTATTTGTGAAGTACTAGCACAGCAACGTCCTGCAGTAGCCATTCTGGATTCAATCCAAACCCTGTATACCGAAACCCTGCAATCTGCCCCGGGCGGTGTCTCACAGATTCGTGAATCAGCGGCCCTGCTGACCCGTTTTGCCAAAAATAGCGGCACATCTTTATTCTTGGTCGGTCATGTAACCAAAGAGGGCGCCCTGGCCGGCCCACGTGTACTGGAACATATGGTCGACTGTGTACTGTATTTTGAAGGCCAGTCGGATTCACGTTACCGAATGATCCGAGCGGTTAAAAACCGTTTTGGTGCGGTCAATGAACTCGGTGTGTTCGGCATGACCGACAAAGGTCTGCGCGAAGTATCTAATCCTTCAGCCATCTTTTTAAGCCGTTATGATGAAGCCATTCCCGGTTCGATTGTAATGATCAGCCGCGAAGGTACGCGCCCGCTTCTGGTTGAGGTTCAGGCGCTGGTCGATGATGCACATGGCCAACCAAGACGTGTAGCACTTGGCTTGGATCAGAACCGTCTAAATATGCTCCTTGCAGTCATGCATCGGCATGGCGGTGTGCAAACCTCCGGCCAGGATGTTTATGTCAATATCGTCGGTGGTTTGAAAATCACCGAAACCGGTTCGGATCTGGCGGTACTTCTCGCCTGCGCTTCCAGTATCCGTGGCAAAGCCTTGCCGCAACAGCTGGCGGTTTTTGGTGAAGTCGGACTGTCTGGAGAGATTCGTCCTGTGCCGAACGGCCAGGAACGCCTAAAAGAAGCGATCAAGCATGGGTTTAAATACATTATTGTCCCTCGCGGCAATGCACCGCAAAAATCCATTGAAGGCGTGCAAATTATTGCAGTTGCGCGTTTACATGAAGCCTTGAGCGAGGCAATGGCGCTAAGTGATGAACTCAACTAACTATGAACTGGCAAAGAGCAAAAAAATACAGATTTTTGATTGAAATTCCACACAAAGCCTATATAAATAGACTGTACAAACAGGTTTTATTCTCATAGGAAAAATGAATGGAAGTTCGACAGCGCGGTTTGATCACAGGTATCTTGACAGCAGTTTTATTGGTTGCGCCTTTTGCAGCTGAAGCAAAACGTGCCGGTGGCGGTAAAAGTCACGGCATGCAACGTTCTGCACAGCCTACTCAATCTTATCAACAACCTCGTCAAGCTGCGCCTGCTCAACAAGCGCCAGTTGCCGGTGCTGCAACCCAGCAAAAATCTGGTCCGGGTGTCGGCGGTATGGTTGCTGCGGGTGTAGCCGGTGCTGCGATTGGTGCAGTTGCTGCCAACGCCTTGGCGGATGATCAAAGTGTAGCAGCGTCTGAAGCTCAGGCTGCTCAAGCAGAAGAGGAAAAAGGTGGTATTCCGGGCTGGATCTGGATCCTTCTTGCTGCTGCTGTTGCCTTCTTCATTTTCCGTAAAATGGGCGCAAAAAAAAAAGTAGCTTCTAACCCATACGCACCAAATAGCGGTGCTGGTAATACAGCACCTTTTGGTCAAGCACCGGCTACACCTCGCGGTGGTGACAGTACCAATATTTTTGGCCAGAACGTGGGTAATCAAACGTCAAGCAATAATGCTCCGTTCGGTTCTGCTCCAGTAAATAACGCGCCTTTTGGTACAGCTTATACCCAAAGTGGCAGCCAGTTACCGGATGGTACTGAACCTGCAGCGTTCTTGCGTGTAGCGCGTCAGCGTTTTAACCATATTCAGTCTATGAATACAGCAAGCAACATTTCTGAAATTCAGCGTTACTTGACCCCTGATCTTTATCAGTCAATGTATAACGACATCATGAACAATCAGGATCAGGATGTTGCCGAGTTTTCAAATCTGAATGCGATGGTCGTCGACTCATCTACAGACAATGGCCAGTATATTGTCAGCGTACGTTTCACCGGTACGGTCAGCGAAGACTTGAACAGCTTGCCACAGCCATTTGCGGAAATCTGGCACTTTACTAAACCAGCAGGTTCAAATCAGGACTGGGTGGTTGCAGGTATTCAGCAAGACTAATTCTCGATCAATTATTTTTAAACAGCGGCTTTCGGGCCGCTGTTTTTATTTTTAAAGCTTCTATATTTTGTTCAACACTTCCCGTACTGCCCTCCTCTTTAAAGTTAAAAAATAGTTCTTTTTATTTTTCATATAAATACTTTTATATTTCGTATTTAAAATATAAACAATAATTGTTATCATTCGCATTAAAATCACTTAACAAGTTTAAAGACAGAATTTTCGATGATGAATAGTCCGAATATGCAAGCCATAGCGACTGGAACAGTTACTGCACCAAATCCCTCAAGCAAAAATAAAGTCAAAGCAAATATGCTGGCTTATCGTGGGATGATTTTATATCGCTTTCTTCTGGCGGGTGTCGGCGGTTATATCCTTGCTTCGCTGACCGCGATCGTGATTGCCCAGTTATTTATGAATGCTGGAAGCAGCGCAGCCATGTCGGCCACTCTGATTGGTTTTAGCTTAAATACTGTAGCTTTTATCTGGGTATTTATGGTGAACAAGACCATGAAAGCCACGCTCGGGATCGTGATTCCCAGTGTTTTGCTCTATATCACCTATAAATTCCTAGGAAATTAGAATGAGAGTAGATGCAAAACAGGAAGGTCCACGCCAGTCGATGTCGTGGTTGCATACTTGGGCCAGTCTGATTTTAGGATGGCTTTTATATGCGATATTTTTAACTGGAACCTTGAGTTTTTTCCAGAATGAAATCAGCATCTGGATGAAACCGGAATTTCATCAGTCAGTCCCGCAAAAGACCCAGATCGAACAGACGCGTGTGGCATTAGCTTATCTGCAACAGCATCATCCGGATGCTGGCAGCTGGGCGATCCAACTTCCTAACTCACGCCAAAATACCACCACCCTGACTATTCGTAGTACCGGCGAAGATCCGCGTGCCCGTCGTGGCGGTACCCGTGTGACGATTGACAGCGCCACGGGTGAAGTTTTGCAAGCGCGTGAAACACGTGGTGGCTCCTTCCTATACCGCTTTCATTTTGAATTGTATGGTTTGCCAAGAATCTGGGCACGCTGGATTGTCGGCATTGCGACCCTGCTCATGCTGGTAGCGATCATCAGCGGTGTAATTACCCATAAAAAAATCTTCAAAGACTTTTTCACTTTCCGTCCAGGCAAAGGTCAGCGTTCCTGGCTAGATGCGCATAATGCTACTGCGGTATTTGCCCTGCCCTTTCATATCATGATTACCTTCAGTGGCTTATTACTGCTGCTCTTTACCCTGATGCCTTGGGGTGTTAACCAGATTTATGAAAATCGAGGTGCATTTCTGCAAGATCAACGCAAGAGCTTGATTCAGGACAACAGCATTCAGGCTGAATCCCGTGAAAGCCATAGTGAGAGTAAAGAACGTCGACCGCAAGCTGAGAGAGAAAATCGTGGCGAGCGTGGTGAAATGTCGGCACGGGGTGCAGGACGCCGCTCTCGTGATGAAATGCAAGCTGCACCTCCTGCAGCGTTAACCGATCTGGCTCCGATCTTGGCAACAGCCGAGAAAGAATGGAAAAATAATCCGGTTGGTACAATTAACATTATCCAGCCAAATACCGCTAAAGCCGAAATTGAGCTTCGTGCCTTAAATGGAGTCAGTGTGGCTTATCGTAGTGTTTATCCGAGTCTTGCTTTCAATGGCGTGACAGGTGAATTAAAGCCGGATCAAACCACACTGAAACCGCCTTCAGTCGCAAATGGTATTTATAATGTATTCACCACATTGCATGAAGCACGTGGCGTGGACTTGGCTCTACGCTGGTTATTGTTCATGTCAGGTGTGGTGGGCACCTTGATGATTGCGACCGGTTTGATTCTATGGTGTGTCAAACGTGCCCCGCAACAACAGAAACAAGGTTATAAATCTTTTGGTTATCGTCTTGTGGAAGTGACCAATATCGCTGCCATTATTGGTTTACCTATTGCTTGTGCTGCCTACTTTTATGCCAATCGTATTATTCCGGCAGACATGGAAATGCGTTTAAACTGGGAAATTCGTAGCTTCTTTATCGTCTGGTTGCTGACTTTGCTGTATGCCATAATTCGTAGCAATCGACAAGCCTGGCTAGAGCTTCTAATGCTTGCAACTGTGGCATTCGCATTGTTGCCAATCCTGAACTTCCTGACGGGTGGTCAGGCGATCTGGAATAGCATCCTGCATGATCAGTGGATGATTGCTTCTTTTGATCTGGCGATGTGGGTTCTTGCGATCCTGTTCTGGTTTGCTTTCAAGAAAGTTAAAAACCATACCGGTTTGCCGCTTAAAAAGGCCAAAGCTACTCTCAAGGAAAATCAGGCATGATGTTCTTCTTATTGATTTGGGCTTTAACCAGCCTCGGTTTCTTTGTGCTTGCAGCATCTATGTCCAAGCATCAAAAACAGATCTTTGCTAAAGAGTTAGATGCTTCCAAAACCAGATTAGCCACCATCATTGGCTGGGTGATCTTGATTATGGCACTTATCCTTTGCCTACTCACTGGCACAATCAGCAACATGATCAGTTACTGGCTGGGAAGTCTGACTTTGGCAGCATTGTTCGTGGGTTTAAGTCTGAGTTATCTGGCAAGTAGAATTAAAGTGATCGTAATGTTCTGTGTGTTCATAGCCTCGATCTCAGGGATTATTTGCTTGATCTAGTTGATTGATTCATCACTACCTTTTTAAAAGCTGATCTTCGGATTGGCTTTTTTTCTTTAAACCTTTTAGTCTACCCACAATATTTTTGAGATGTTGATATGACCCAGCGTGTTTCTCCCTCTGCTGCCCTGACTAATCTTGCCTTAGCGGGCAATGCTGAAGCGCAATTTGAACTGGCTGAACTGTATATGCAAAGCGAGCATGATGATGACATCATTCTGGCTGAAGAATGGGCATTGAAAGCTGCCAACGGCGGACTGGTTGATGCAATGTATTGGTTAGGTGAAGGTTATACCGTTTATGCCAAAGAATTAGCAGAAGAAGATCCGGAAGAATCCAAAGCTCACTTTGAGTTAGCCTATTACTGGTTAAGCAAGGCCAATATTGAGAAGCACCCTGCTGCGACTTTAGAACTGGCAGGTTTCTACCGTCGCGGTGATGTAATTGAAAAAGATGTAGAGAAATCGATTTCTTTAGTCAAACAGGCTGCGGAATGGGGTGAAGTTCAGGCCATGCGCGATCTTGCTTTTATTTATGCCAATGGTTTAGGCGTAGAGGGCGATGAGGAACAAGCAGAATTCTGGACCCAAAAAGCGGATGCTGCTGAGCAAGATACTAAATAAAGAAAAGAAGCCCTTCAGATGATGGGCTTTTTTAAACGCATAATAATGACGATAAAATTAAATATCGTGCTTACTCCCCTGTTAGGCGGGAGAATCAAAAAAAAAGAATAAATAGAAAATATTCGATTTTAATGCCTACAGGCTGACAGGCTTTTGATCAGTTAAAAACTCAAAGCTTAGAAAACAATTAATATTATCTTTTTTCAACTTGGCTCATTCATAGAATCCAAGTACAATACGGCGCTAGTCGAGGGATGCTGCGACGTTTTACAGGCACTAAATGTAAAATCGCTAGGCTCGACCATCGGTCAGACATTCGTTCTGATCAACAACGGCATCCGC
>SPVA01000028.1 GCA_013530545.1 Acinetobacter lwoffii | reverse complement strand
TCCCACGCAGCCGAATGTGCCACCCATATAAATTAATGCAATATTTTTTATCATAAAAAAAGCAGCCAATTATTGACTGCTTTAGTGTAAATCGAAATGCATCAGGATGCGATTTGATTTAGTAATTGCTCTGCGCGTTGCTGTTGTTCAGGAGTATATTCAGCTTCTCGCTCGGCAATGATTTCACGGGCAGCGGCGTAGGCACCGAGTTGAATATATTGCTGGGCAAGATCCAGGTTAAGACTTGCTTCATTAACATCCAGTAATTCCGGGAAAGATTGTACGAGTGGATCATGCTGGTCTACGGCTGCCTGAGCTGGCGTAGCAGGGAGATCGAAACTCATCACTGTTGCAGCAGGCGCTTCTGGCGTGGTTTCTAAATGATCTAATTTGAAATCCATGCCTGATAGATTGGTTTGTGACGCTGGTTCTGCCACAGGTGCTGCAGCTGTCAAGCTAGACAGGTCAAACTCAGTCGCTGGCACTGCAGTTTTCTCAGCTGCTGGTACTGGCGTGTCAAGCGAGAAAGAAAAATCTAGAGGCTTGATTTCTTCATCGCTAGCCGGTAACTGTTCATTATTAGTGCTTAAATTGAGATCAAGATCAAGATCAGGAATCTGATTAAGATTCGTTTTATTTTCAGAATCTGTTTCTAGGCGATCAGAAGCTACAGAAGAAATTTCTGACGTTGTTGGCTCTACTTTAAAAGATTCAAAATCAAACTGAACTTCATTAACCACTGATGGTGCTGATTCAGTCGGCACACTCTGAGTAAAGCTGCTCTTTGGATTAAAGTCAAAACTGTTGTCTTGTTCAGGCTCAGTCTTTGTTGCGGTGGTTGAGGCAGGCGCAGCACTCGGCTTAAAATTAAATTCAAGAGGTGCTGGTTCTTCTTTAACTGGCGCACTTTCTTGTTGTAGTTGCTCGAATGCTAAACCAGCTTTTTTATCCACAGGAAGTGATGTAAGACTCAATTCATCAAAATCACTTGTATTCGATGCGGGAACAACAGACTTAGAAACTGGATCTGGTTTAACTGATTTTTCTCCTTCATAGGCGCTTCTTTTTTCTTCAGCCTGAGAGAGAATTTCATCGATTTTCAGAGTACGAATATGATTAATCAGTTGAGTAATTGCAAAATCATCTTGCTGTAAGATATGAATATCCAATAACAATAGATAGAGTTCATGCTGGGAATTATCCCGATTCAGTGCCTGGTTAATCTGTGCTTCGGCCGCAAAAAAATTACGTTCCTGAATCAGGCCTTCAATTTTCTTGCGTGTTTCTGTTGATAATGGCGTTGCTGATTTTTTTGTGACCCCGACTGGCTCCACTACTTTGGTTCTTTGTGGAGCAGCTTTTGAAGCAGAGCCAGGTTTTTTCGCTTTTACCGTTTTAGTTTTTGCTTTATCTGATTCTTGAGCATCTTGTCGTTTTTTAAAGACAATTAATACGATGATCAATATCACTAATGGAATCACATAAATCAGCATGTTTTACCCCTTGGGGATAGAGTAGTTTAAGTTCGCCTATCCCAATAAATCGTCATGTGTAACTTTTTAATTAATTGGCTTCTTATCTGCTTGTTGGGCTTTGAGCTGTTGTTGTAGCTGGGCCAGACGCGCATTTAATAACTGAATTCTGTGATCCTTCTGATTGAGTGCCAATTCTAATTCAGTTACGTTTCTCTGTAATTTAACGGTTTTTTCTCGGGCTGTCATAACTTTTAATGACAATTCCTTTGATGTTTGATTGCGTTCTGTGTTCTGGTTTGCAGAAACTTGCCCGGAATCGCGCTGGTTCTCAGCCACTAGGCTCATTTCTGCCTGATTCAGGCGGTATTTAGTCTTGCCAGTAGGCTTAGACGGTAGCTCGGTTTGCTTTGCCGCAGTGACTTTAATAGGCGCAGGTGTAGGATGAGTCGTATTTAAGTTCAATGCAGCACCTTTACGTAGACGATTGGCATTTCCTCCAATAAAAGCATGCTCATTGTCTTTTTTAATTTGTTGCATGACTTCATTGACCGGGCGCTGCTGCTGTTGAGCAATTCGTGCTGCAATCCCCCACAGTGACTCATTGGATTGAACGACATAAGTAGGTTGAGTCTGATTCGGAGTTGCTTTGACTGGTGAAGCTTTTGTAGTAACTGGAGCTGGAGTTTTCACCGGATTAGCTGATCCAGTTGATTTTCTGGCTTGTTCCTCAGCAAATTTTTTCACCAATGGATCACTGGAAGCAGTTTGATGATCAGAATGGGACTCTACAGCTTTCTGCATATTTGCTTTATTTGGTGCTGATGCACTTTGATTTGCTGGTATCGTACTGGTTGGTTTATCTGTAGTCGAGACTGCTGCAGGAGCCGGCGATGCAAGAGTTGCTTGTGAGGTCTTTACTGAATCTGAAAGCGCCGGTGCAGTTTTAACTGGGGCTGGAGTATCGGGTGCAGTTACAGCCTCGCTTTTCAGTACAGGCGTAATCGCTTGAGCCTGAATCGCTGGAGTTGATGCCATTACAGCTGGCGCAAATGCAGTTTTTGGAATAGAAGTGTTCGATAATGTCGGTGGTGCTGTGCGTTGCAATGCCAACGGCTTTTCTAGAGCCGGTGGCTTATTTAAGGCTGTGGAGGCTGCCGTATTGTAATGGCTACTTACGGGTAAGTTGAGTGCAATATCTTTTTCACTGACGACGACAACTGGTGCAAGCGGACGTTCATTCTGTTTGAGACTAGCTTTTAATAAATCAGTTTTAGCTTGTAAGGGCGTACGGATATGTTGCAGACGTGCAGCATTGCCTTCCTTGATTTTGACAATAATATTCAGCTCGCGCTCTGTCATGGGGCGAGAAGAAGTAATAGTAATAACCCCGGTGCCATTATTGCTGCGCCGAGTAAAAAAGTTCAGATGACCAGGTGGCTGATGCGATGCACCTATCGAGAGTAAATCTTCAGGTGAAGCCAGACTGACTTCAATCGGCAAATTGATATCAGACTGCCGAAAAGTCATTTCTGCGTAGAGTAATTCCCCAGGGGCAGACTGAATCTGAACCGGATCTACATTAATCGCATAAATATTTTGTGAAGCGACAATGGCTAAAATGGCAAGCTTTAATTTGTTATATACAGTCATCTTAATCGTGAGCTCAGTCATTATCGCATAGCGAAAATTATAGATTAACGGGATGTTTGTTTTTTGTAAAATACTTACGCAATAGTTACATAAAAAAGCCGATCAATAAAGATCGGCTGTGGGCTTTATATCCAAAGGATATTAGGCATTTTTATAATCAATCAGAATACGCAGCATACGGCGTAACGGCTCGGCAGCGCCCCAAAGCAACTGGTCACCTACAGTGAACGCACCCAGATATTCTTTACCCATATTCAGCTTGCGCAGACGGCCGACTGGAACGCTTAAAGTACCTGTTACAGCAACAGGCGTCAGATCAGTCATGGATGCTTCACGAGTATTTGGAACCACTTTAGACCAGTCATTGGCACGTGCAATGATGTCTTCGATTTCATCCAAAGGTACATCTTTTTTCAATTTCAGGGTTAATGCCTGAGAGTGACAACGCATGGCACCAATACGCACGCAGTGACCATCAATTGGCACGATCTGCTGGTTGCCCAGAATCTTGTTGGTTTCAACCTGACCTTTCCATTCTTCTTTCGACTGGCCGCTTTCCAGTTGCTTGTCGATATAAGGAATGAGTGAACCAGCCAAAGGAACGCCAAAGTTTGCAGACGGGAAGCCTTCACCACGTTGTAATTCAGCAATTCTAGAGTCGATATCCAGAATTGGAGAACGCGGATCATCTAGCAACTCTTTGGTATTGTTATATAAATAACCCATACCATTGATCAGTTCACGCATGTTTTGCGCGCCTGCACCTGAAGCGGCCTGATAGGTCATTGACGTTGCCCATTCCACCAGATTGTTCTGGAACAGACCGCCCAAGCCCATCAGCATCAAGGAAACTGTACAGTTACCACCGACAAAAGTCTTGGTGCCTTTAACCAAACCATCTTTGATCACATGCATGTTGACCGGATCAAGTACGATGATGGCTTCATCATCCATACGTAAGGTTGATGCTGCATCAATCCAGTAACCGTTCCAGCCTTCAGCTTTCAATTTCGGGAAAACTTCAGAGGTATAGTCGCCACCTTGACAGGTAATAATGACATCCATTTGCTTCAGATTGTTAATGTCTGATGCATCCATAAGTGCTGGGGCGGTCTTACCGCCAAATGCCGGCGCTTCACCGCCTGCATTACTGGTAGAGAAATAGAATGGCTCAAAATGAGCAAAATCATTCTCTTCAACCATACGTTGCATAAGGACGGAACCAACCATCCCGCGCCAACCGACCAGACCTACTTTCATGTCACTTTGCCTCGGTGCGTTAAAAAATCAAAAGGGATTCGAGTGTACCAAAAAGGGACTCAACTGCAAGAGCTACACAATCAAAACATCAATATTCTTGAGAGAAATATCTGCTTTATGATACATACAAAATTGATAACGTCATTTTTCTTTTAGAAAAAATAATAACTTAATTAAGAGCGCAGTTTATGATATGGGTTATCCAAATTCTGGCAATCATTGTCATTTGGTTAAGTTTTTGGTCACTGATACCACGCGATGAATGGTGGATTCGGGGTGCGGATTTTCCACGCTTACAAATTCTGGTATTGGGCTTTATCGCCTTTATTCTTTTTCTTCTGGTTGATCATCCCTGGAACTGGTTGAATCAGCTGCTTTTTGTCGGGCTGATGGCAGCTTTGGCCTATCAGTTGAAAATGGTATTGCCCTATACCTTTATCTGGAAAAAACAGGTCAAGCAGGTCAAGCAGGATCAGCTGGATCCGCAACGTCAGATTTCCCTGGTCGTTTCCAATGTACTTACTACCAATACCAAATATCATTTACTGATCGAGCAGATCCAGATTCATCAGCCAGATCTGGTTTTGACTCTGGAAACCGATCAAAACTGGCAAAATGCACTCTCGGTGATTGAAGCCGATTATCCTTATCGCGTGCCTGTGCCTTTGGATAACCTGTATGGCATGTATCTATATAGCAAGCTCGAACTGAGAGAAACCGAGGTTAAATTTATTCTGAGTGATGAAATTCCCTCCATTCATACCACGGTGATCTTACGCTCAGGACAACCGGTACAGCTTTACTGTCTGCATCCCAAACCACCCAGCCCGACCGAGGCCAAGGATTCTACCTTGCGTGATGCTGAACTGCTGATTGTCGGTGATCAGATTAAGGATCTGGATGAAAGCTGTATCGTCATGGGCGATCTGAATGACGTGGCCTGGTCACGTACCACACGCCTATTTCAACGCATTAGTGGGCTGCTAGATCCGCGGGTAGGGCGTCATTATGTGAATACTTTTCACGCAGATTATCCTTTTTTTCGCTGGTCGCTCGATCACGTATTTCACAGTACCGATTTTGCCCTGGTCCATATGGAACGTCTGCCCCATATCGGTTCTGATCATTTTCCGGTCTTTCTGGTTTTACAAACCGGTCGGGTCTTTGAGCATATTCAGGAAGAATTGGAGCAAACCGATGAAGATGAACAGGAAGCACAAGAGGCCATAGAAGAGGGGATTCAGAAAGCAGAGAAAGAGGAAAAAATAGTGACCGATGAAATTGCCATGGCTTATAAAGATGGCGGCAAAATCTCATAGGTTTTTAGAAGAAAAGTGTACGATATTGCTTACAACAGTTTACGCTTCTTGCGAATGGGCAGGGGTTGGGAATTTGGGTATTCTAGGTTTATCAGCACAGGGAGTCGAGAAAGGATATTCTCATAAGGAAGACGAAGCTGAATGAAAACATCATGGATATGATGCTGAAAGGGAAATCACAAAAAGCAGAACGAATTATAATATGTGAAAGCACAACCTCATTAACCCGAGTTTTACAGGATGTAGAGCTCGGGTTAAATTATTTCAATTACTTAAACATGATTTTAAGCTATAGCCCTTCAAATTCCGTGATCAAATCGATTTAGTAAATTGATTTATAACCTTCAGGGCGAGTCTTAAAACGGCGGTGGAACCACATATATTGGGTCGGTGCGATGCGCAACTGCTGCTCAATCACCCGGTTCACGCGAGTGGCATCTTCAACTTCATTCTCACTAGGGAAGTTTTCCAGTGCCGGTTCAATGAGCACATGGTAGTGCGGATTGTTAATATCGCCATGACGGTAGAAATATAAAGGAATTGCAGCCGCTTTGGTCATTTTCAGTAAACGGCGATGTGCGGTTACAGTCGCCGCAGGCACGCCAAAAAAAGGTGCCATCACGCCTTGTTTTAAACCATAATCCTGATCCGGACTGTACCAGATCGCATGGCCATTTTTCAGGTTACGTACCAGACCGCGCATATCATCATGGTCAATCTGATTGGCATAAATTGTGGCGCGACAACGGTAAATCAGCATGTCCAAAAGTGGATTATTCTGCGGACGATAGACCACATCCGGTTCAAAATATTGTGCGCAAAGATAACCACCCGCATCGAGCAAAGTTGAATGCGTGCCTAATAACAGCATGCCTTGGCCTGCGGCTTGTGCCTTCTGAATATGTTCCAAGCCTTCAATACTGACGCGGCCCTGAAACCATTTCGGACTGTACCAGGCATTCAGCGTCTCAAACACCCCCAGCATTTGATCGATAAATACCTGACGGGCATTGTTCTGTACCTGCTTTTCAGACCATTCGGGAAAGCAGACTTCCAGATTACGCAGCGTGGTTTCACGGCGTGATTTCAAGTATTTAAAAGAAAGCTGGCCCAGCAGGGACGCCAGACGATGCTGAATGGCCCAAGGTAAGATCGCCAGAATCATCAGGAAAATAATGCCTAGCCATTTGCCCCAATATTGAGGTAACAGGAATGACCATTGAAATTCACCGGGTTGATATGCAGGCTGAGTACTCATAAAACAATTTAGGGCCACATCTGTACGAATACAGATGCTTTAGTAAAAGCTCGGGGAATATTTAGCCGTTACTTAGGTTGTCCAGTTCTTCCCAACGCTCTAATTTTTCCAGTAACAGCTCATCAATTTCGGATAAGCGTTTAGACAGTTTCAGTGCTTTATCGGAATCAGTCACAAATAAAGAGCCATCAGCCAGTTGTGCATTGATCTCGACCTGCTCTTTTTCTAGCGCTTCCATCTCAGCTGGAAGTTGCTCGAGTGCACGTTGGTCTTTATAACTGAGTTTAACTTTTTTGGCAGCGGCCGGCGCAGTCTCGGCTTCTGCTTTGGCCATGGCTTTTTTCACGGCACTTTTTTGGTCAACCACGGTTTGATCCGGGCGCTGTTCAAGATAATCCTGATAACCGCCGACATATTCGTCGATATTGCCCTTACCATCAAAGACCCAAGTGGATGTTACCACGTTGTCCATAAAGGCACGGTCATGCGAGATCAACAGCAGGGTGCCTTTGTAGCCACCGAGCATTTCTTCCAGTAACTCTAAGGTCACCATGTCCAGATCGTTGGTTGGCTCATCCATCAAACAGTTTCGCTAGCAGGATACGGTTGCGCTCACCACCTGACAAAGCTTTGACTGGTGTACGGGCACGTTCTGGCGAAAACAGGAAATCTTGTAAATAACTATAGATATGACGACGGTTACCATTCACATCCACGTGGTCAGAACCTTCTGAGACGTTATCTTTAACAGATTTTTCCAGATCCAGCGCATTACGGAGCTGGTCGAAATAGGCCACTTCTAACTGCGTACCGGTCTTCACCGTACCGCCATGTTCTAGCTCGCCCAGAATGGCTGTAATGAGGGTAGTTTTACCGACACCGTTATCACCGACCAGACCGATACGGTCGCCACGGAGGACAAGTGCAGAGAAGTTGTTGATGATCGGTGCATTGTCACCGAATTTCACACTCAGGTTCTCAATTTCAAACACCAGTTTGCCGGAACGGTTGGCATCCTGAGTCGCCATCGTCACTTTACCTTGTTGCGAACGACGTGCTCTAGATTCTTCACGTAATGCTTTTAGGGCACGGACACGACCTTCGTTACGGGTACGACGGGCTTTAATCCCTTGACGGATCCAGACTTCTTCCTCAGCCAGCTTTTTATCGAACAGCGCATTTTGCTTTTCTTCAGCTTCCATTTGCTGGGCTTTCAGGTCTAGATAACGTGAATAGTTACCTTCATAACTACGCAGTTGACCACGATCCAGTTCAACAATACGGGTAGCAATGCTATCGACAAAGGCACGGTCATGCGAAATGAACAATAGGGTCAAATTATTTTGATCGAGCAGGAATTTTTCCAGCCATTCGATACTTTCAACGTCTAAATGGTTAGTCGGTTCGTCCAGTAACAGCACATCGGGTTGGGTAAGTAAAGCACGTGCCAGTAGTACACGACGCTTACGACCACCAGATAAATCGGCAAGATCTGCATCCGGGTCCAGGCCCATTTTGCTTAAAATCGAATTGACTTTGGTTTCCAGCGCCCAGCCATCCAGCTGATCCATTTTGTGTTGCAGGTTGCCCATACGATCACAGGCGTCCATGTCACCGAGTACACAGGCTTCACTGGCAGCATGATAAGCACGCAAAACTTCCGATGCTTCACCGGCACCATCTGCCACGATATCAGCCACTTTACCTGAATCCATCGGTACATCTTGCGCCAGCATGGAAATAGTAATGCCGTTTTGTAATGAAACTTCGCCGTTGTCAGGCAGTAAACTTCCTTCAATCAGCTTAAGTAAGGTAGACTTACCCTCACCATTACGGCCAATCAAACACACTCGTTCGCCGCGTTCCAAGTTAAAATTCGCGCCGTCGAGCAGGGCGGGTCCACCAAACGCAAGTTGGACATCCCTAAGGGTAATATAGGCCATAATGTTTCCTGAAATCCCCAATGAGGACTTTAAATGACTAAACAACAAAATCTAAATGATCAGGCGTCATTTTCCGCACCCATTGAAGATTTGCAAGTGCGAATTGCATTTTTAGACGATTTAGTTGAACAGTTGAATGATCAGGTGGCCAAACAGACCCTGGAAATTGCTGACCTGAAAAAGCAAATGACGCTGTTATATCAACGTGTTGAGTCTTCAGATCTGTCTGAAGGCATTGCAGAATTTGATCCGGTTGCAGACCGACCACCGCATTATTAATTTGCAACCAATGATTTAATCAACAATAACCCTTAGCTGATCTAAGGGTTTTTTATTGAAAAATAAAAATGAGTCAATCTATAAGATGATAAAAAGAGAAGTATTTTTGTTTTGAATGGGCTTTTAAATTGCCTTAAACACGCATATAAAAGTAATAAAGTGCAACGCGATGATCAAGTGCAAAAGAGTTTTTCTGCTGAAAACAAACATTCGCGCTCGCAAACAGATTTCTTTCAGGCATTTCATAAAATGCAGTTTGGCCCTCTGCCGAAACAGGCCTGCACCCATTCAGTCGTAAAATTATTTGACCTTTCACTCACTTCCTACTCTAATACCGGCTCTCAGGTACATTCCGGAATTGCGTCCCATGCACCCAAAAGTTGTTCTACTCGACCTCGAAAATAATTTCCCTACAGCCAAGTTAATGCGTGAGATTGTGGCGCATTATTCGACTTTATATCTGTTTAGCTGTGCCGGAAAATTTGAATTCTCCTTAGAGGATTTAACCGAGCTGGCTGGCTGGATTAGCAGTGGTCAGTTGGTGGTACTGGACACGCCTGAATCGCCACAAAAAGAATATGAATATGCGGTCATTGTCGGTCAGCTTATGGCGCTACTGGAGCCGGAAACCGAGGTTAAATTGATCTCGGCGATGGACAGTTGCGAAATGTTGCAACAGATGCTGCAAACTTCTGATATTACGTGTCACCTGATTCAGATTCAGCCTGATGAGACAAACATTCCAACAGATCAACCTAAAAATCATCTTCCGAGTCTGGACGCCATCAAGAACAAACCTGCCTTGCAACTGGTGAAAAAATACTGTGATGCGTTAGGCAAAATGAGTGGCAAACCGAATACGGTGGAAACCCTAAAAAACTCAGTGGCGAATATTCTGCAAGTGATGCCGGTAAAAGCTCAGCATGTGGTCGGCATGTTGATTAACCTGAAAATCGTCAAGCGCTATGATGAGCAAATCAGCTTCCGCAAAAAAGTCCTGAAACAATGGCTGCAACTCAATCTGGATGAGCAAAACCCGGTTGAAAATCCGAAACTGGATAGATGAAGCTCCAGTTGAATCTGAAATACTCAAGTCACCAATCCAGTCGGCACAGCAAGACCTGTTCAAGAACTTTGGCCGGATCGATCCGGTACAACTGGAAGTGGCGCGTAAACTGCGTGAATTGCAGGGCGATAAACCCAAAGACATTTATGAGCTGCGTGATTTACTGGAACAGTTATTTCCAAAATCGGACATTCGCTTGCTGCTTAAGGAGCTGATCGAGAAAGGTTATATTTACTGGAATGGTCACGAAATTTTATATAGTCATGAAATGTTCCTGAATTAATTTTATCGTGCAAACTTGCGTTTTATATTCTGCTTATGCAACTCTAATAATAGAACATAAAGGTTGAACTATGGAAAACACTGGAATTTGGGTGACGGTGGTCATCATCATTTTCGTCATAGGGTCGATTTTTGGGTTACGCGTGAGCCCCCGAGAAAAAGCCTTGGGCCTGATGCGTGACAAAGCCCGTAAAATGGGCTTGCATCCACGTCTGGTGGTGGCACCGGACTGGACCAAAATCCCGAAGGCGACTGAAAGTCGTGCCAGTATGGTCGCGTACTACAGTGTGCTGATGCCAGATGCGCGTTTGCCCTTGATGCGCGCCCGTGTTGTCGATAATAAACTCGAAATCGTGCAGGGTGATGAGAAATTTAAAGATTTTCCCATTGCATTAAAAGGCATTTATGCTATTGATATGCAGGCCAACTGTGTCGGCATGTACTGGGATGAAGAAGCTGATTTAAGAGCGACCCAACTCGACGACATCAAAGCACTGTTACACGCTTTGGCTGAACTTTAATTTAGAAATAAACAGGATTAACGGTTAATTATGGCGAACGCTCCTCGGTCCACATCAAAAAGCAGCACAGCGAAGTCTCCCGACGCTGGAAGCAAGCGTGCCCTAGTGATTGTGGAGTCGCCTGCAAAAGCGAAAACAATCAATAAGTACCTTGGTCCGAACTACATCGTAAAATCATCGGTGGGTCATGTGCGTGACTTACCGACTGGCGGTTCTGCAAAATCGACAGAGAAAAAACCAGCGACACGTACCAAACTGACGGATGCAGAAAAAGCTGAAAAATCACAGAATGCGTTGATTAACCGCATGGGTGTCGATCCGGAACATGACTGGAAAGCCAAATACGAAGTCCTTCCTGGCAAAGAACATGTGGTTGCCGAACTGAAAAAACTGGCATCGCAAGTCGATGAAGTCTATCTGGCAACGGATATGGACAGGGAAGGAGAGGCGATTGCCTGGCATTTAAAAGAAGTCATCGGCGGTGATGATTCGCGTTATCAGCGTGTGGTCTTCAACGAAATTACCAAAAACGCGATTCAGGATGCCTTTAAGCATCCGTCACGTCTGGATACCAATAAAGTCAATGCACAGCAGGCACGCCGTTTCCTGGATCGTGTCGTGGGCTTTATGATTTCGCCATTGCTTTGGGAAAAGATTGCCCGTGGTCTGTCGGCCGGTCGTGTACAGTCGGTTGCAGTGAAGCTGGTGGTCGAGCGTGAACGTGAAATTCGTGCCTTCATTCCTGAAGAATACTGGCAGGTGTTTGCCGATACCAAATCGAAAAAAGATGATATTCGTCTCGAAGCGGTCAAGCAAAATGGCAAGACGCTCAAGCTACGCAATAAAGCCGAAACTGATGCCTTATTAAACCTGATCAAAGATGCTGATTATACGGTTTCTGCACGTGAAGATAAGCCAACCAAGGTTAATCCAAGTGCGCCGTATATCACGTCAACGCTACAACAGGCAGCCAGTACCCGTCTCGGTTTTTCTGTGAAGAAAACCATGATGCTGGCGCAGCGCCTGTATGAAGCCGGTTTCATTACCTATATGCGTACCGACTCGACATTCTTGAGTGATGATGCGGTGAATATGGTGCGTGGCCATATCGAATCGGAGTTTGGCGAGAAATATTTGCCTGCCAAGCCGAACCGTTATGGCAATAAAGCCGGTGCGCAAGAAGCGCATGAAGCCATTCGTCCATCTATGGTTGGCTTAAAAGGCGACAGCCTAGTGGGTGTTGAGCGTGATGCACAGCGCCTCTATGACTTGATCTGGCGCCAGTTTGTTGCCTGTCAGATGACTCCGGCAGAATATTTGTCTTCTACCATTTTGGTGGATGCCAATGGCGTAGAACTGAAAGCCAAAGGCCGTACCTTGGTCTTTGATGGCTTTACCCGCGTGCGTGGTGCCAATAAAGCCGATGACGATATTTTATTGCCTGCGGTCAAAGTCGGTGAAGTGCTTAAACTTGAGAAACTTGATCCATCTCAACATTTCACCAAGCCACCGGCACGTTTTACTGAAGCCTCACTGGTGAAAGAACTCGAGAAAAAAGGCATTGGCCGTCCATCGACCTATGCTGCGATTATCTCGACCATTCAGGATCGTGGTTATGTGAAACTGGATAACCGTCGTCTCTATGCCGAGAAGATGGGTGAGATCGTTACCGATCGTCTGGATGAAAATTTTAGTAATCTGATGAACTATGCCTTTACCGCAGATCTTGAAGGTCAGCTGGATAAAGTAGCAGATGGTGAGCGTAACTGGAAAGAGTTATTAGACAGCTTCTATGGCGATTTTAAGCAACGTTTGACTACGGCGCAGGGTGAGAACGGTATGCGCCGCAATCAGCCTGTAGAAGTGGATGCAGTACACTGTAAAGAATGTGACCGTCCAATGCAGATTCGTACCGGAACCACAGGCGTATTCTTGGGTTGTTCAGGCTATAACCTACCGCCGAAAGAGCGTTGTAAAGGAACCTTGAACCTGACACCAGTTGAGTCTCTGGCTGCATTATCTGATGATGAGGCTGCGGAAACTGCTGACCTGATGTCGAAGAAGCGTTGTCCGATCTGTGAAACTGCCATGGACAGCTATGTGATTGATGGCGGCCGTAAACTGCATATCTGTGGGAATAACCCGGACTGTAGTGGTTTTGAACTTGAAGAAGGTGAGTTCAAAATTAAAGGCTATGATGGCCCGAGTATCCCATGCGACAAGTGTGATGGTGAAATGCAGCTGAAGACGGGTCGTTTTGGTCCGTATTTTGCCTGTACCAGCTGTGACAATACCCGTAAAGTCTTAAAGAGCGGTCAGCCTGCGCCTCCACGTGTGGATCCGATCAAGATGGAGCATTTACGTTCTGCCAAGCATGACGATTTCTTTGTACTGCGTGACGGTGCAGCCGGTTTATTCCTGGCGGCAAGCAAGTTCCCGAAAGTGCGTGAAACCCGTGCACCGAAAGTGGCCGAGATTCGTTCTGTTGCCGACCAGCTTGATCCAAAGTATCAGTTTATCTTGGGAATCCAACTCTGGTAAAATTTAGCCGTAAGAACCAATCACAATATATTGGTTCGGAAACTGCAGAAGGCAAGCAAACCAAATGGTCTCTGGTTTATCAGGACGGAAAATGGGTTGAGGCCTAAACTCTAAGATTCAAAAAAATGCTGACGAAAGTCGGCATTTTTTATTTATGATGTATCTTCATTTTAAAAACAATAATCAAGGTTGATTTGGGGCCATGTGGAAAAAGATTCGGATTCTGATTTTATTAATCATCTTATTGATTGTCGCAGTCAATGCCTATCGTGATCAAAACCAGAACTGGTCAAAGCCGATTATTGTTTTGCTGCATCCGATTAGTGCTGATGGATTACCAACCACACAGAAATATATCCAGCAACTGTCAGTTCAGGACCTGAATGGAGCAAGGGAATATCTGGAAAAAGCAGCTCAGCAGTATCGCGGACAGCCGACTTATTTTTATTTTAATTTAGGCCGTGAGCTTAAAGTTCTACCGCCCAAAGTCCCTGAGCAGGCTTCGCTCATCAATACAGTTTTATGGAGTTTAAAATTCCGTTTCTATGCCTGGAAACAGCGACAGAGTTCAGATCCTTCAGCCAATGTGACTTTATTTTTAAATTACTACGATCCTGTACAGACCAAGCAATTAAAGCATTCAACCGCCTTGCAAAAAGGCCGGATTGGTTCGGTGAATCTATTTGCATCCAAGCAACAGACTGAACAGAATAAAATTGTCTTGGTTCATGAATTGCTGCATGCCTTTGGTGCTTCGGATAAATACGATTTAGCGACAGGGCAACCGATTTATCCGCTGGGTTATGCATTTCCAGATCAGCAACCCTTATTTCCGCAATCCAAGGCGGAGCTGATGGCAGGGCATATTCCCCTGTCTCAAACTACCAGTAAAATGCCAGAATCTTTAAATCAAACCTTGATTAATGAGATAACTGCAATTGAACTGGGCTGGAAATAAAGACTTGTGGATAGTACTGGATTTATCCACAATTTAGACTTCATTTGTGGATAAAAGATTACATCATGCCGCTCACCTTTGTACTTGCTCCTGACTCATTTAAAGAAAGCATGTCTGCTGCGCAGGCTTGTCAGGCCATGCAACGCGGTATTCAGAACGTCATTCCGGATGCCCATATCATTCATGTGCCAATGGCTGATGGCGGTGAAGGCACGGTCGATGCATTGATTTCAAGTTTAAAGGGGCAAAGTATTGCATGTGAAGTGACCGGACCACTGCCTGAGCAACGTATTCAGACCTATTGGGGTTTGGTTGATCCAGGTCAAACTGCCGTGATTGAAATGGCCGAGGCCAATGGTATTCATTTATTGAAGCCTTCACAGCGTAATCCCATGCTCACTTCAACTTATGGCACAGGAGAAATGATCAAACAGGCATTGGACTTGAGTGTGAAAAAAATCATCATTGGGCTGGGTGGGAGTGTTACCAATGATGGTGGTGCCGGCATGGCACAAGCACTGGGTGTGCGGTTTCTAAATCATGCGGGTGAATTAATTCAGGTCCGTGGTGGGAACTTAGATCAGGTCAAATCAATAGATTTATCTGGACTGGATCCACGTTTAGCAGATACTGAAATAATTGTTGCATCGGATGTCAACAATCCGCTGTGTGGACCAAATGGTGCCTCTTATATATTTGGACCACAGAAAGGTGCAACGCCTGAAATGGTCAATCAGCTGGATCAAAATCTCGGTCATTTTGCCGATGTGGTTGCTCGGCAGATTGGCCATGATCATCGTCATGTGGCAGGTGCGGGCGCTGCCGGCGGACTGGGTTTTGGTTTAATGGCATTCACTGCTGCTTCCATTCGATCAGGTGTAGAACTGATAATTGAACAGGTTCAACTGGGTGAAAAAATAGCGCAAGCAGATTATGTATTTACCGGTGAAGGTAAAATTGATTTTCAAACCAAATTTGGCAAAACACCGTTTGGTGTGGCACAGGTTGCCAAACGTTTCAATAAACCGGTGATTGCTTTTGCGGGTCTATTCGGTGAAGGGATTGAGGGTCTTTTTGAGTCAGGATTTAGCCAGATTATTGGTATTAATCCGCCAGATTATAGTCTGGAAGAAGCATTAAAAAATGCAGAAATGAACTTGGAGAAAGCTGTCACTGAGATAGTCAAAAATCTTTTGACAGAGTGAAAGTATTTCTCTCTGCTGCAATCCAGCACGCCCTGTCGTCAGCTAATATCAAATCAAAAAATAAAATTGGAGATAGTTTCAGGGCAACTGAAAAGCCATAATTCTGAAAGCGATCTGTTAAACTATATACATCCACGCAATGATGAGTGAAAATGAGTTTAGCCACCCTGATTGATGAATTAAACCCTCAGCAAAGACAAGCAGCCACCACAGAAGCAAAACACAGTTTGGTGCTGGCGGGGGCAGGTTGTGGCAAAACCAAGACCATCGTGGCACGCGCAGCTTACTTAATTGAACAAGGCGTGCCTGCCAACCAGATTCAAATTCTAACCTTTACCCGCCGGGCAGCCAGTGAAATTGTGGCGCGTGTAGAGCTAGCACTTGGTGAACAAGCCAAGGGTCTACGAGCCTCGACCTTTCATACCTTCTGTATGTATCTGCTGCGCCGTATTCCCAAAGCTTTTGGCCTGGAACAGTTTTCGATTATTGATCGTGATGATCAGTTGATGATGTTTCGTTTGATTCGCGGTCGTGATGACAAGAAAAATCCCAATCATTTGCCTAAGCCTCAGGAACTATGTGATCTGTATTCTTTTGCAAGGAATACTCGGCAAAAGCTCAGTCTGGCGCTGGAAAAACAGATGCCGGAATATCTGGCTCTCAAAGACCAGATTGCCGAAATCATGAAAGAATATGAAGCACGTAAGCAAGCGCGAAGTTTTCTGGATTATGACGATATTCTGGCGGTAGTAGCTACGGCGCTGGCACAGTCCGAAGGTCTGGTCGACTATGTCGCTTCAATCTGTCGGCATATGCTGGTCGATGAAATGCAGGATACCAATCCATTGCAATGGTCTTTGCTGGAGCCACTGAAAGACCGGATCAGCCTGTTCTGTGTCGGTGATGATGCGCAGTCGATTTATGGCTTTCGTGGTGCAGACTTTGAAAATATTCACCATTTCAAAGAACGTGTGCCAGATGCGCAGATTTTTAAATTAGAAAAAAACTACCGCTCGACCCAGGAAATTCTGGATCTGTCCAACTGGCTGCTCGATCAGTCTGAAATCAAATATGACAAACGTCTGGAAGCGTATCGCGGAGAAGGTGTTAAGCCGCGCATGCATATTTTCCCGAATGAATTTGATGAAGCCAAATGGATTGCGATTGATATTAAAGAACGTCATTATCTGCAAGGCAGCAAATGGGGCGAGCATATGGTGCTGGTACGCTCCAGTTTTGCCGCGCGGCATATTGAAGCGGCCTGTATCGCGGCCAATGTGCCGTATCGCTTTATTGGTGGCATGAAGCTGCTGGAAACTGCGCATGTCAAAGATTTGCTCAGCATGCTGCGGGTGGTGGCCAATCCACTAGATGATATCGCCTGGATGCGTTTCTTGACCCTGTGGAATGGTGTTGGTGATATGGGTGCCAGTAAGCTATCGCAGCAGTTATTGGCTGAACCGGAAATGGAAGCTATTGCAGATAATTTGGAAAAATTTGGCAAGATACCATTAGAAACCATTCTGATCATGCAGCAGATGAGTGTGCTCAAAGGCGAAGTGCAAGCCTGTGTCAGTCTTGCGATTCAGGCGATTGAATCGCAGTTGGCGGAAAACTATAAAAAGGATTGGCCACGTCGCCAGAGTGATTTTGAACTGGTCAAACAGCTGGCCTCCAAGCATTCGCAGCTGAGTGAGTTTTTAGAGGAATATGTACTGGATCCGGTGTCAATCTCGGAAATTGAACGCCAGTCGGACCATGATGTGGTGACCTTGATTACCATTCACTCGGCCAAAGGCACCGAACAAAATGTTTGTTATGTGGCCAATGTCACGCCAGGCAATTACCCGCATGCACGTGCTCAGGGTGACTTTGATGATGTCGAAGAAGAACGTCGTGTGCTATATGTGGCGTTGACCCGGGCAAAAAATGAATTGATTCTGACCAAACAGAACCTGAATCATTGGGCGCGGGAAACGGTCGATGAGCAGGGGCGTAAAGTCGAAAGCTATTTCCTGAATGATCTCACCCGGCATTTATGCACCACAGAAACCCATTACAAGACCCGGCAGCAAACGGTAAAAAGTGCCTTGATTGAACGCAAGTCGATTAATTTAGATTTTGGGATTGATCTCGATTAAACTATGGCAAAGTTGTTTCATGCAAAAAGTAGAGTAGGCGCGTGCTTTTTGATATTTTTTGCCTATCTTCTTAAGGTTGTAAGATGAAAATTTTAGTTCGTAATTTAGAACGTACGGTCACAGAAGCCGAATTACTGAAACTGTTCCAGGAATATGGCACAGTGGAGACCTGTACTTTGGTGCTTGATGCAGCAACAGGCAAATCAAAAGGTTTTGCTTTTGTAGAAATGCCGCATGGCCGTGAAGCAGTCAAAGCCATTAAAGGCCTGAACACTTTACGCCTACACGGACATGGCATCCGCGTGAAAGCCGCAGAAGATAAGCCTCAGGCTTAAACTCAAAAAAGGAGCACTTGATAGGCTCCTTTTTTTATGGCTACAATTTAGTATCGCCGTACTTAATTAGTGAGCTCAATGCTCTGAATTTCAGTGCTGGATGGATTCAGTCTAAACATCTTTTGATTGCGAAATGTAGGCGAACCTTTTACTTTATAAAAGCCAAAATTTGTTTTAAACCTTAGGAAATCTCGATGACCCGTGTTGCTCGCTATCATGCGGACCGTACCAATCAAAAACTGTATTTTGCCCGTCTATCCTGCCAGCAAGCAGAGCAAACCGAACATGTACAACAGGCTCAGGCACAACGTGAAGCAACTGTGTTTCATTTGCATGGTGCTTTGTTAGCATTTTTACAGGAACTGGTGCGTTACTATCGCCTGAATGATCCTCATCCGACGCTAAAATCGATCGAAGAACTGATGGCGGCCAAAGGCCAGATTTCGCCGGAAGTGGCGGTGCTGCAACATTTATCCAAGAGCGGTTTCATTGCTGAACTGAAACGTGCTTACCGTCTGTGCCAGTATGCGCCCGAACCAAGTACCCCAGAACCTGAAGACGAAACCTCCTCAAATCTCATCATTAAAGTCACACAGTCTCCACAAGCATGGTTACCTGATACTGCTATATTGAGAGAGTGGCATCGTGACCTGACCCAATTAATTGATGGTTTTCGTAATGAGATGATTGAATTTTAATCGGATCGGCTGTACTTGAAAATGCAATTTTTAACCCTATATCAATTACTCTAATGATGCAAAGTGCACCCGGTGCTTTGCCACCATGTTGAACATGGAGGATATATGTCTATAGAACAGTTGAAAGATTTATTTGGTAATCAAGACGCGATTTTAGAACTCGTTCAACTTGAAGGTGGCGCGTTGGCTCTACGCAATGCAGGCTCACATAAACAGCCTTTGGTAATGATTCAATTTAATGATGAGGTGAAAGCTCTACTTGGAGAGCAGACGCCCGTAATTGCGCAACAGATGATTCAGGCAGCACTCTATGGCTTGCTGGAACAGCAGGTCAATGAATGGCAGGCTGAAGTTGTGGATGAAGAACCAAAGTATATGAGTTAATCGTTGAAATTTATTTAGAAAGCACACTATCGGTGTGCTTTTTGAGTTTTATAGGTTATTAAATTAGGCAGATTTTAAGTATCACAAAAACGTTCATTTAAAATGAAGATGAAAAATCAGTATTTTAAAATTTAAGTCGTGAGCAGTCTGAAGCCAGTGTGTTAATAAAATATTTGGCTCAGAGATATATTGATGTACATAAAAAAAGTTGCCAGATCCGGCAACTTTTTTATTCAGTGTTTATTCAAAGAAAAACTTTAATGAGAAGGCGTATGCTGATGCGCGATCTCAATCTGATTCAAAATATGATTGCTCATATTTTTCGCCATTTCTTCTTTGGCATAATAAACCGCACCGACATTATCCCGACGAATGGCTTCAGCTTCTTCCTTGCTTTCTGCACAGACCAGTACCTGAATTTGTGGATTCAAGGTCTTGGCAATGTCCACGATTTTATGAATATCGATAATATCCATAGGAGAGATAACCAGTAAGCGCGCATGTTGAATATGTGCTTGAATCAGTACTCCGGCTTCAGTGGCTACACCAGACACTGCAGCAATGCCTTTTTCACGTAGGTTTTCGACGATGTCACGGTTTTCTTCGGCAATCACCACCTTAATGTTTTCTTCCATCAATGAGCGGGTAATGCGACGTCCCACCTCACCATGGCCAATAATGACCACCTGATCGCGCAGGTAATCCTGTGAGACTTCATCCGGTAACATTGCCAAAGGGTCACCACTGCGTTCCAGTAAGCGGGCCAGAGTCGAGCGTTCCCGAATCCATTTCTGTACCGGCTCAATCGCGGAAAAGATAAAGGAGTTAAGCGTAATCGAAATTAAGGCACCTGCCAGAATCAGGTTTTGACCTTCCAGCGAAAGCAGATTGAGCGAAACACCGAGTGCAGCCAAAATAAAGGAGAACTCACCAATCTGTGCCAGAGAAGCACCGACGGTCAAAGCGGTATTGATCGGATAACGGAAGAACAGCACCAGTGCCATCGCGGCAATAGTTTTACCAATCATGATAATCCCGACCACGGCCAGTACATGTAAAGGCTGTTCCAGCAGGATGCGCGGATCAAACAGCATGCCGACGGAGACAAAGAATAAAATCGAGAAAATTTCACGCAGTGGCAAGGTTTCTTCTTCGGCACGATGACTGAAATCAGATTCTTTCACCACCATCCCGGCAAAGAAAGCACCCAGTGCCATCGACACGCCAAAGATCTTATAGGCACCAAAGGCAATCGAGACGGCAGCAGCCACCACTGTTAAGGTAAACAGCTCACGTGAACCCAGACGTGCCACCACCTGTATGATCATCGGAATCAAGCGTTTACCAATAATCAGCATGAAGGCAATAAAGCCTGCGACTTTAAGTAAGGTAATCCCTAAGGTAAGCCAGATATTCTCATCGCTTGCGCCTTCCAGCGCCTGCCCACCTAAAAGTACCGCAGTGGCAGGTAACAGTACCAGCGCCAAGACCATAACCAGATCTTCGACCAGCAACCAGCCAACAGCAATCCGGCCATTGATCGAATCGAGCAGGCCACGATCACCAAGGGCTTTGAGTAGAACCACGGTACTGGCACAGGACAGGCTTAGGCCGAAGACCAGCGCTGAACCAAAGCTCCAGCCCCACAGCATCGAAACTCCGACTCCGAGCAAGGTGGCAACTGCAATCTGTAAAATCGCACCAGGCAGGGCAATCCGGCGTACCTGCATCAGATCGTTTAGGGAAAAATGCATTCCGACGCCAAACATCAGGAACATGACGCCTAATTCTGCCAACTGGTTGGCCAGATGAATATCACCGACCACACCGGGCGTGTGGGGACTAATCAGAATGCCGGCAATGAGATAGCCGATCAAAGGGGGAAGACGTAACCGTGCAGCGAGATAGCCAAAGACCAAAGCTAAGCCAAAACCAACAGCCAGTAATATAATGAGCTCTACGTCATGTGGCACTAAATACTCCTTTAGCTAGGTTTGCTGGGAAATAAGCACAAAAAGTGCCAAAACATGCAGAAAGTTTATCAAGCCGGATAAAAAAAGTGCAAAAAAAAACGACCCGCGAAGGTCGTTTTTTTAAAGAAACTAAAATTATTTGATTTTAGCTTCTTTGAAGATTACGTGTTGACGGATTTTTGGATCAAATTTTTTGATTTCCATTTTTTCCGGCATAGTACGTTTGTTCTTAGTCGTGGTATAGAAATAACCTGTACCAGCTGAAGAAACTAAGCGAATTTTATCACGCATGGTTCAGACTCCTTAGATCTTTTGACCTTGAGCACGTAGGTCAGCAACAACCTTTTCAATGCCCAATTTGTCGATAATACGCATACCTTTAGTGGTTAAACGAAGACGTACAAAACGTTTTTCGCTTTCTAACCAGAAACGGTGGTGGTGCAGGTTCGGCTCGAACCGGCGCTTAGTTTTGTTGTTGGCGTGTGAGACGTTGTTACCAACGACTGGACGCTTGCCGGTAACTTGGCAAACCTTAGACATGGTGTAACTCCATTGATTTAGCCAACAGCAAATCTGTATGGCCAGTCAAAAATAAACGGATTGAAATCATTCAAGGGGCGTTTTATATCAAAAATGCGCTTAAAAGACAAGCGATTTTCGTCAAAACGCGGCACGAACTATATCGATAGCTCATGCCTTGATCATTTAGCGGAGAAGTGTCTTCGAAATCAGCTTGTGAATCGGTTTATTGAACGGTGGCAGAATGTATTTCAAGCTGTACAGCTTTGGATTCGACATTACTGAGCGTTCATGCGACAAACTGAAGAAGCCTTCTGGGCCATGGTATTTACCCATACCTGATGCACCGACACCCCCAAATGGTAGATCGTCCTGCGCAACATGGGTCAGTACCGTATTTTGCCCGAAATGCCCTGAATGGGTACGCTGTGCGACATAATCGGCACGCGCCTGATCAAAGTCGAAGTAGTATAAAGCAAGTGGACGTGGACGGCTATTAATAAAGTCGATGACATCGTCAATTTGATCATATTCCATGATCGGTAACAGTGGGCCAAAGATTTCATGCTGCATGATCTGCATCATCGGGGTGACATTGGTCACGATGGTCGGTGCAATCTTGCGCAGATCAGCCGAGTTTTCACTACGCGGATTAATTTCAATGACTTGCGCACCCTGTTCACGCGCATCATCCAGATAGCCTTGCAGACGGTTATATTGTTTGACATTAATAATCGAGGTGTAATCCTGATTATGGGTGATATCCGGATACATGCTTTCGACACAGGCTTTAAAGTGATCAATGAACTCGGCAGTTTTTCCGAGAGGCAGGAACATATAGTCTGGCGCTACACAGGTCTGACCGGCATTCCAGAGTTTGCCCACCGCAATCCGCTGCGCGACATCGCGCAGATCAATCGATGGATGCACCAGTACTGGCGATTTACCGCCCAGTTCCAGAATCACCGGCACCAGATTTTCGGCAGCGGCTGCCATGACGGTTTTACCGACTGCAGTTGAGCCGGTGAAAATCAGTTTATCGAAAGGCAAACGACAGAAAGCATCTGAAATCACACCACCACCATTCACCACAGCGACCAATTCTTTAGGGAAGGCTTCAGCCAGGGCCTTTTCCAGAACTTCACCAAAAGCAGCGGATGCACTAGAAATTTTGATCATGGCATGGTTGCCGGCCGCCAGTGCGCAAATCAGGGGGCCAATCGACAACAACAGCGGATAATTCCACGGTGCGATAATCCCGACCACACCCAAAGGCTGATATTGTACCCAGGCTTTAGCCGGCTGATGAATAATGCCCACATGACGCTTGGAAGGTTTCATCCACCGGGTCAGGTTTTTGCTGTAATATTTGATATGTTCCAGACAGGTGAGCAGTTCACCAATCTTGGTTTCCCCAATGGAACGGTTACCATAGTCCTGATTAATTGCATCAGCAAATTGATCTTGATACTTAACTAAGATACGCTTAAGTCGAGCTAAACGATCGATACGTTCCTTTGCAGTCGGCAGAGGGTAGTGTAAGTAAGCGTGTTTTTGTTGCGCCAAGACTTCATTCAGATATTGGCTATCAAAAAAATGTGGTGTCATTGATGTTGTTTTTGTGTGACTGTTCATGCCGCACTACCATTATTCAAAAATCGATTAATTAATTTTTAGAGCAAATACTCTAATTAGTCAAGTGACTTTGTGTGTTAGCCTGCTAATGCATAAACTGAATGGTTATTTTAGGATGTCCCAAACCAAAACCTTAAAAACTAAAGAGCGTATCTTGCAGCTCAGTTTGCAGCTGTTTAACGAGCGTGGCGAACGATCGGTAACCACCAATCACATTGCGGCTGAACTCGGCATGAGCCCGGGTAACCTGTATTATCATTTCCGCAATAAAAATGAAATTATTAAAGAATTGATGGAACAGTACCAGCATCAGACCCTGGAAATGCTGGCGCTGCCGGATGACCGTGCACTGGATGCCAATGATAAGGTGCATTATTTTCAGGTGCTGAGCAGCCAGTTATGGGCTTACCGTTTCCTGCATCGTGATGTCTATCATCTGGTAGAAAATAACGAAGATTTTCGCAAGATGTATCCACGCTTTGCCGGACAGGTGATGCAGCAGGGCCAGAAAATTTATAAAGGCTTTGTTAATGCAGGCCTGATGGACATGACCGATTCAGAAATTGAAGCCCTGATCATTAACCTGTGGATTGTACTGACCAACTGGACCAACTTCCTGTATATGTCAGGTCATTTAACCGATTCCAATACGCTGGAAGAAAAATGGGTCTGGCAGGCACTCCGTCAAATGGTATTCCTGGAAGGGGCGTATTTACGTGGTGAAAGTCGTCAAACCTATGAAGGTTTATTGAGTAGTTTGGGCTCTTCGGAACTTTTTGCCAGCCTGTCGTCATCTAAAGATTCTGAATCTGAACAAACTATTCAGAATATCCAAGAAACGCGCTAGAATACTCGGCTTATTTTTAATTTAACTGATTAGTGACTTAAACCAACATGAATATGACGACTGCTAACACCGCACGTTTATTGATTACTTGTGAAGACAAGCCGGGCATCGTGCAGGCTGTTTCGAGCTTCTTGTATCATCAAGGTGCCAACATTACTGCGCTTGACCAATATGCGACAGCAGCGCAGGGCGGACGTTACTTCATGCGCGTTGAATTTGAATTAGATAATCTTCAAAGTCGTAAAGAAAGTATTATCCAGACTTTTGCAGCGAATGTGGCAGAACGCTATGGCATGCAATGGCGTCTGGCTCTGGTCAGTGATGTGAAAAAAGTCGGTATTCTGGTGTCTAAAGTCGATCATGCCTTGCTTGAGCTGTTATGGCGTCATGCGCGTGGTGGTCTGCCTTGTGAAATTACCAAAGTAGTATCGAATCACGAGACTTTACGCGAAGCAGTTGAAAATTTTGGCATTCCATTCGAAGTTGTGCCGGTGACCAAAGACAACAAACCTGAAGCTTATGCAGAAATCGACCAGTTGATGCAGGGCAATGACTTACTGGTGCTGGCGCGTTATATGCAGATTCTGGATGAAGAATTTGTCAGCAAGTGGGAAATGAAAGTGATCAACATTCACCATTCTTTCCTGCCGGCTTTTGTAGGTGCCAATCCGTACAAACAGGCCTATGAAAAAGGCGTGAAGCTGATCGGTGCAACTGCGCACTATGTGACTGCTGATCTGGATCAAGGTCCGATTATTGAGCAGGATGTGGAGCGCGTGAACCATGACTTTACTGTTGAGCAGTTACGTGAACTCGGTCAGGACGTAGAACGTAATGTATTGGCCCGTGCGGTAAAATGGCATTTGGAAGACCGTATTATTGTCGATGGCAACAAGACTGTCGTGTTCCAATAAGACTTGCATTGAGTTTTAAAAAGGCATACTTTTAGTGTGCCTTTTTTGTTTTGATGCAAAAAAAGTCAGTCAAAGGTAGGATTAGCGGTTGCAAATGAAAACACTTCTCATTTATTATTGGCATACTTTAATTGTGCTAACCGATGAGCTTGATAGTTTGTTCCACATCATCTCCTCAAGGTAATAGATTTAATGAGTCAAGTTGCTGCGCCCCAAATGCCTACACCGCCGAATCAGATGAAAAAGAAAGTCATCTCTATCGTGGCGGCTGTACTGGTTGGGCATGTGGGTGTGTTATATGCGATCAGCCAGATGAAAGCACCTGAGCTGACACCCATTGATAAGCAACCCTTAAAAGTGCGCTTTGTTAAACTCCAGGAAGCGCCAAAACCTTTACCGCCAAAGCCGAAGGCCGAGCCACAAAAAGAGCCGCCTAAGCCTAAAGAAGTCAAAATTGTCGATAAACCGCTGCCACCACCACCGAAAAAAGTAGAAAAAATCGAGCAGGTGAAAAAGGCTGAAGCGCCAAAAGTGGTTAAAGCACCGCCAGTTGAAGCAAAACCAACCCCAAGTCCGGTTGTACCGACAGTGGTCACTGAAACTAAAGTGAAATCGGCACCCGCTCCAGTCGCGCCACCTGCGCCTGTGGCACCGCCAGCACCTGCTGCGCCGCCATCCCCGAAAAGTGTATCGATTGGTGGGGGCGTATCCTGGCAGCGTTCACCAAAAGTCTCACTCTCGGCAGGTGAATTAAAATCAGCCTGTTCACTGGTAGTAGACGTTTCAGCGAATGAGCAGGGTAAAGTGGTTTCTGCAACTGCACGAAATTCAAGTTGTAGCCCGGCAGTAACGCGCAAAGTAGAAGCCGCGGTACGTCGTGCACAACTCACCAAATATGTTGAAAATGGTGTGGCTTATCCAACACGCGTGGAACAGCCTTTCGATTTTCAGGTTAAATAACGGCTCACCCATTAGGAGTTCGAATATGAACTTTTCAGTTTATTGGCAACACGCTGATGCAGTCAGTAAAACGCTGTATTTCGTGTTATTGGCAATGTCGATCGCGACATGGACCATTTTTGTGCTGCGTTTGATGGGCACTCGCCAGCTGAAACAGATTGCCTATGCTCAGTTATCTAAAGCATTGGAACAACTGAAAACCAAACTGGCTCCTTTGGGCTTTGAACAGCGTAAGGCAGTGGCAGAACAGGCACTGTTACGCCAGATTTCAGCAGAAAAAGCCAATGCCGAAAAAGGTGTATCAGTTCTGGGTACGATTGCCTCAATTTCACCATTTGTCGGTTTGTTCGGTACAGTATGGGGCATCTTCCATGCGTTGGTTGCTGTTGGTAAAAGTGGTCAGGCTGGTCTGGCACAAGTGGCAACCCCAGTCGGTGAAGCATTGATTATGACTGGCTTAGGTCTGGCAGTCGCGATTCCTGCGGTACTGGCTTATAACATCTGTGTCCGTGCTAATCGTGGTTTGGCACACGAGTTACAAGATCAGGCACATGGTCTGCTGATTGATACTATGCTGCAACAGGAATCTGCTGCAAAAAAGTCTGATGAAAAAGTAACACAACAGAGTTTCGTGGGAGGTCAAGCTTAATGGCTTTTCAACTGGGTGAAGACAACGATGTAGGCATGAATGAGATGAACCTCATTCCCCTCATCGACATTATGTTGGTATTGATGATCATCTTTCTGGTGACAGCGACCGTTGCGAACCCATCAATTCCATTAACCTTGCCACAAACGACTGCGGAGATTATCGATCTGCCGCCTGAAAATGTCACGATTAGCATCAATGCCGAAGGTGACATTGCCTGGAATGGTGATGTATTGACGCTGGAACAGCTTGAAACCCGTTTTAATGAAGCGGGCCAAGCTGAACGTCAGCCGACCATTGTGTTGAAAGCGGATAAAGAATCACGTTATGACTCGGTGGCGCAAGTCATGTCGCGTGCGAGTGGAGCCGGACTCAGCGATATTGCTTTTGCAACCGATAACTAAGATTTAGATAATAAAAAAAGCGACTGATTGCAGTCGCTTTTTTTATGCCCATTTTTCGTGAATCTTAATGGGTTTTTAATAGGGTCGTAAATTTGCTGCGTAATTTATTCAATTTTGGCGGAATGGCAAAATTGCAATAGCCCTGGGTCGGGTTCTTGGCAAAGAAGTTTTGATGATAGTCTTCCGCCGGATAGAAAGTTGGAGCAGGGCTCAGTTCAGTCACCACATTGATGCTATCGCTTTTCAGAGCATCGATCGCCTGCTGCGCCTGTTGCTGCTGTTCATCATTCAGATAATAAATCACAGAACGATACTGGGTGCCGACATCATTGCCCTGACGGTTTAGCGTGGTCGGATCATGGGTTGCAAAAAATACATCAAGCAACTGGTTATAGTTAACCTGGTTTTCATCGAAATCGATCAGAATGACTTCAGCATGGCCGGTATTGCCCCCGCAGACATCATCGTAGTTTGGCTCAGTTGTATGCCCACCTGCGTAGCCACTGACGACCTGCTGAACCCCCTGGATCTGTAAAAATACGGCTTCAGTACACCAAAAGCATCCCCCACCGAAAAGTGCCTGTTGCATGGTTGATTCCTCATTCAATTAAATAACTCAATCGGGCTGATGGTTAAATTCCAGCTCATCAGTATGAAAGATAAAAAAGCCTGTCCATACAGGCTTTTTGTAGGGAAGTATTAACGCGGCTGAACAGCACTTTCCAGCTGGATCAAGAGATTTCCATGGCGATCCAGTAATTTTAAGGTTTTACCAAATACTTGATAATGCGTCACTTTGGCTAAAGCTTCATTAAATTTCTGATCAAGCTGATCGTTGTTCATGCAAGCCATACGGGTAGTGGCCATTTGGCTCAGGGTCAGCGTGTCTTTCGCTGCTGTGTAACTGCCCATAATCCGGTTACAGCTATCTGAACCTGAAACGCGCTGGGTACTGGCATCAAATTGCAGACTTGGAACATTGCGTGCGGTTGGCACCGTCTTGATTTCAGTATTGCCAATCTGGGTTGCAATCCAGATACGATTTTGCAAAAGTTGTAAATGATTCGCGGTTTGTGTCGTGGCTGTATTGGGTACAGTTTCGCAGCCCATGACCGTTAAAACCGAGCCTAAAATCGCGATTGCAGTTAATTTTTTTAGCATGAGAGATACTCTGATCATTGACTAGCTATTTGTATATAAACAAAAAAATGATCAAGGTTCCAGTTGATTTTGTATCTTTATTGAAGTGGATTTGCTACACAGTTATCGCATGTCGGGTTTTGGTAGGCCCTGCCGGATCAGGCGTGAATAGTCCTGACTGGAGAGATTAGCGGTGCGTTCTACCCGTGGATTGACATGTGCCCGTTGATACCAAGTGTGCATATCCCAAGACTGTTCTAGTACTTTAAGATCATAGAGATAATTCGGTAAATAGCCGGAGGCCAGCAACCGGTAATCTGAGGGTAGCTGTTGTTGCGATATCGCCTGAACCATATCAAAGACTAGTGTGGTGCAATTACTGGTCAGGGTATTGTACCATTTTGGCTTTTGGGCCAGCTCATCGGCCTGACGCAGATATTCCTTGAATAGCGCTTTAGCCTGAGCTTGCGGCATTTTGACTGGGAAAAAATAGACCTGTTCACCACGGACATTGCTACGGGTATAGACAATATCCTTTTCATCCGATGCGACCAGACTCAGTTCATATTTTCGGAAAAAGCCACCAATCGCTGAAAACTCTTCATTCTTTTCCTTGCGGATTTCAATCGAGAAGGTGAGTGGCTTTTGATTGGCAAAATCGAAGCTGACCAGGGTATGGGCAATTTTAGGCCCCATCCAGTAGGAAGTAATGATGTTCACGCCAGTAATCTGATTCAGATCAAAACTGCGGCTTTCCCAGCGTTCGATATAGCGACCATCGGCCTGCCAGTCAAAGTTGCGGATATTGTGTAAGGTAACCTGATCGCCTTGCTGCTCATAATGCAGAAGCTGGGAAACCTCAGGATTCCACTCTCGATCCTGACGCGCTTCCAGACTGAAATATCCTAGCAGACAGAATAAAAAGGCCAGAAGATAAAGAACGCTATCCACTTGGCGGGAGATCAGATGCCGGGTGAAATAAATCCCGAGAACGACCAGCGCAAAGGTCAGCCAGAGTCCAATCAGCATCAAGCTGCCGATTTTTCCGAGGGGTTGATGAACCCAGAGCATCAGGCTGAACCACAGGCTCGACAGAAGGACGAATAAAGTAAACAGGCTGCCCAGTAGCCACAGACTCCAATGTCTGGAGATGTATTCGCGTCCCTGCATCATCACTTTTTCATGAGAAATAGGCTTTATTTTCTGTAGGTTGCGAACTCAAAAGCAAGGCCGGTTTTGTCGTCGATATGTTGCTCGGCAGCGACTTTTTTAAATTCTGCTGGAATCGCTGGATAATAGGCATCGCCCTGTACATCCAGTTCGACATGGGTCAGTTCCAGACGGTCTGCAATATCCATAGTCTGTTTAAAGATTTCACCACCACCAATGATGAAAATGGTTTCAGGTTTTTCTGAAGCCTTTACATCTGCAACGGCCTGACTCAGCGCATCTTCAATGCTATAAGCGACTTTGGTGCCTGCAAATGCCCAGTCTGGATCACGGGTAATGACCCAGTTCACGCGTTTAGGCAAGGTACGTCCCATCGATTCTAGTGTCTTGCGACCCATCACCACCACACCGCCTTGGGTGATTTCCTTGAAGTGTTTCAGGTCGGCAGAGATATGCCAAGGTAGGTCATTGCCCTTGCCGATACAACGCTGCTGATCCATGGCAACGACGTGTACAACTTCTAAATCTTGAAATGACATGTATTGAATCCTTCTTATCAAGCCCAAAGTCCTTCGTGTAATTTTTTACTGGTACGAAAGAAAGGTTAAAAATCTATATTGATTGCCTTCATGCTTTAGGGCTAGGAATAATTTTGAAAGGAGTTGGCGATTTACGTGTGGTAAAAAACCTCTTCCTAGCCCTCTCCTAGGAAGAGAGGGAACTTTATAATAAAGAACATTAAACAGCGACAGGGGCTTTAATGCCTGGATGAGATTCATAACCGACAATTTCGATATCTTCAAATTTAAAATCGAACAGGTCTTTGATCTCAGGATTTAGTTTTAATTGACAAAGGCCGAGTGGCTCACGGCTAAGCTGCAACTGTGCCTGTTCAAAATGATTGCTGTACAAGTGGGTATCGCCACCAGTCCAGACAAAGTCACCAACCTCCAGATCACAGACTTGCGCGATCATATGCGTCAACAAAGCATAGCTGGCAATATTAAATGGTACACCCAAAAATACATCGGCACTGCGCTGATACAACTGACAAGACAATTTGCCATTGTGCACAAAAAACTGGAACAGGGTATGGCAAGGGGGTAAGGCGACCTGACCCGCTTCATTCGGGTTCCAGCCCGATACAATCAGACGGCGCGAATTTGGATTGGTTTTAATTTCATTGATCAACCATTTGATCTGGTCAAAACCATCTTGGTTATAGCTATTGTCTGCATTTTTGCTGGCACCAAAATTACGCCATTGGTGACCATATACTGGGCCTAATTCGCCTTCAGGACGGCCAAAACGCGCAGTTTGTTCTGCGGTCGCCCATTCATCCCAAATCGAGACTTTATTGTCTTTTAAATACTGAACATTGGTATCGCCTTTCAGGAACCACAACAGTTCAATCACGATAGAACGGAAATGAACTTTTTTGGTGGTGAGTAAAGGAAAACCTTGCGAAAGATCAAAGCGCATTTGATGACCAAATACCGAACGTGTACCTGTACCGGTACGGTCGCCTTTATCGCCGCCGTTGTCGAGGATATGTTGTAAAAGGTCAAGATATTGGCGCATAGTTCTCTCTATCTGAATCTGTTGAAAATCGCCGTTTTAACAGCAAAATGGATTATTTTGTAATCAATTTTCTGTCGAAAGGGACAATTTAAATTGCGCACATCATAGCATTTTTTGATGAGCTTTCATCGTCCAAATTGAGAATAAAAAAGACCTCCTGATGGAGGTCTTTTGATTGCAATTTAAGCGGTTTTGTGGCCAGTATGCGCTGTATGAATCAGATCAGACAGATCATAACCTAAGGGTGCTGCATAACTTAAATATTCGCGTTGAGTCGCTTCGTCCAGACTGGTGTCGCGATGTAATCACCATAAATATTCTTTATTTGGCTCGCCCACGAGTGCCGTCTGATAATCCGGATCGATTTTTAAGACCCAATAATCGCCCTTGGTAAACGGGATCCCATGCAAGCCTTCAGGTAAAAATCTGATTTCAAGCTTGGCATGTTCTGCATCGACAATGATCGCTTCAGCAATGGCTTCATCCACCTTGCCATTTTCATTCAAGCTCTATACCGCAGAAATATCGGTGCTGTCTTCAGGTTGGCGCTTCATCGGCAAGTGTGCAATGTCATACCAGGTACTTAAATATTGTTCTAAATTAAAATTTGAAACGGTACTTAAAGTCTGACTCATTTTTCTTCTCTGTTTAGTTCAATATTTAAAGTTTAGTTCAAGGTTTAAAAATGCCGCATCAGTGTAATACAGGCGGTAAAGCTCAAAATGATGTAATCATGTGGTGAAATGTTATCTGAAAATGGCCGAGCTACAGATTAAATCCACACGTTTGAGTAGAAAAAGATAAGGACTCATTTTGCGTATTTCAGGCTGAAAAAGCTTTGCAAGGCATTGGAATTGGCTTTGCTTTACATTTTTTTTGCAAAGATGATGGGTTTTGTAACTGTATGAGAAAGAACGGCTTAATTTGAATGCCGGAAAAATAGACAAATTTATTTACATTTTTAATGTGAAAGATAACATTTAAACGACTAGTATTCTCGGCTTGTTAACAATATGAAAGCCTAAATTACAGGCGAGGAGCGGTTGGTAAGGCATGATCTATGATCATCAAGTAAACATGAGCGAAGTATATGCTCCTGTCCAAGCGAATATCATGGTGCGTTCCCAATCGGAGCAAAGACCTAAAAAGTCATCCCAAAAAGCCACTGTCCGTAACGCTTCAGGCGTAAGCAATGGCCATCGTATCAATATCGAGAAATTTACCAGTTATCTGCAAGGCATTACCCGAAATACCAGTACACAGAAATGTGCGCGCAGTATTCGTGTCGGTCTGCAATCTTCTGGTGCGAAAATTGTGAATCATCCGGTCGCAGCAGCAGATTGGGGAAGTACCCTGATGCAGCTGGGTTATAAGAAAATTAATGCTTCTTTTGATCGGCCGAAAAAAGGCGATATCTATATTATTGACCGTACTCAGGGACATAAATATGGACATATCGCGGCTTATTCAGGTAGTGCCTGGGTATCGGATTTTAAACAGCGAGATCATGCGGTTTATCGCAATAAAAACGTGACTTATAGTTACTATCGTCTGGAAACTTACTTCTAAGAAAACACTGCGAAGTGATCAGTCCTCAAAACGCTTCGCACGGCTTTCATAGATTGAAACGATAAATAATCCAATCGCGGCAAAGCCAAGACATTGCAGACCCAAGGCAAATTTGCCCCATTGCTGGTGCTGTTCTGGTAAATAGCCAAACAGGGTAATTAAGGCAATGATGGGAATGACCCGGCTCAAGGCGCTAAAGCCATTTGCATAGGGATTGGATTTTGAGATTTTCAGGCGGAAATGGTGCAGTAAATGCACGACAATTCCAATCGCTAAACTCACCCCCACAAATACCGGATCTAACTGGGCCACAGTCGATGCTGTATAAATCAAAATACAGGTCGCGATGATGGCGATGAGTTTGATTTGACGGCTACAGCGTTCCGAATACCAGAACTCAAGCATGGGGTGAACCTGCATCTGATTTGTTCTGATTGAGCAGGGACAGTGGAGAAAACAGACAAATTGCCAGTGCCATAAAGGCAATGCCTTGTGCACCCGGAATCAGGATTTCGCCCTGTTGCATATTCATAAAAACTAAAGCAATCAATAAGGCAATTGGAATCCAGGTCAGTAATCTATACAGCAAACCGGTCGGATTTTTGCTGGCAAAGTGGATTTTGCAGTAACGACAGATCAGAAAAATGATGCCGGTACCGACAAACATCAAAATAGAATCTAAGGGCAGTGGTTCCATCCAGTACAAGCCTGCAGCTGTCGCTGCAATCACAATAAAGATCAATAGTTTTTTGAGAACAGATACCTGCGGATTAAACCAGAACTCAAGCATAATGATGAAAGAATAGAAGAGATAATCGGCACTTTAGCATATTTTGAGTATAAAAAAGCGAGGCCTTTGCCTCGCTAAATTACGCGATTTTCTCAGCTATTTTTTTGTGGACCCCAGTCATATATTTTCTTCTGATAGGCATACCACATCATCCACAAGCCAATCAGGATCATTGGTAGGCTCAGGAATTGTCCTTTGCTCATCCAGCCAATAAACAGTTGGCCATTGTCCGGCTCACGGAAGAATTCAACCACAAAACGTGCCAAGCCATAACCGATCAGGAACAGCGCAGAAACTGCCATACGTGGACGTGGCTTCGAGCTGAACCACCACAGTATAATAAACAGGATCAGGCCTTCACATAGTGCCTGATAGAGTTGAGATGGATGACGAACCAGTTGCAGCGGATCGGTCGGAAAGATCATGCCCCAGGCAAAGTTTGGGTCGGTGACCTGACGGCCATACAGTTCGCCACCAATAAAGTTACCAATTCGGCCAAACATCAAGCCTGTCGGTACGCAAGGTGCGATAAAATCCAGAGTCTGGAACCAGGTCATCTTATATTTCTTGCACCACCACAACATGGCCAGAATGACCCCGAGGAAACCGCCATGGAAACTCATACCGCCGGTCCAGATCTGGAACAGCCATAAAGGATCGGCCAGGAACTGAGAAAAACCGTAGAAGAAGACATAACCGACACGGCCACCGATGATCACACCGAGTGCACCGAAGAAAATCAGGTCAGACACCATATCCGGTGTCCAGCCACGTTGTTTGGCGCGAAACGTCGCCAATCCCCAGGCAAATAAAAATGCCAGTAAGTACATCAGTCCATACCAGTGGACTTGTAAGGGCCCGAGCGAAATCGCGACGGGATCAATATTGGGATAGGTGAGCATTCCTGTTCCTTGTGATTCTGTTTTGCACAGATTTTAGCTTAAAGCAAAGAAAAATGTTGTACATTCAATGTGTAAAGATCGAGAGCGTAAATTATGTGTATCGTGGCATTGGCTTGGCGGGTTCTGGATCAGAGCTCATTATGTCTGATTTCAAATCGGGATGAGTTCTATCAGCGTCCTACGCAGGAGCTGCATGAATGGGAGAATAGTCCGATAATTGCCGGACAGGATCTACAGTCGGGCGGCACCTGGATGGGGATTACGGCTTCCAGTCGCTGGGCGGTGATTACCAATTTTCGTGATGGGCAGGACAAAGGGCATTATCCGACTTCACGTGGACATATCATCCAGAACTTTTTAGATTCTGACTTAACGCCGATTCGCTTTGCCCAAGATCTGGAGCAACGACAGTGTGACTATGCTGGTTTTAACCTGTTTATTGGCGATCAGGATCAGGCGGTGTATATGAGCAATCGCGGTGAAGCACCACAAGTATTGGCGCATGGCGTCTATGTGGTTTCAAATGGCCTGATGAGCGAAGACTGGTATAAGACCCGACATTTACGTAAACGCTTTACCCAGGAATTTTTACCGATGCTGCAACACCAGGAGATCGCAGAAGCAGATTTGTGTCATGCAGTCTGGGATATTCTGGAAGATGAACGCAAAGTGATTCCGGAGCTGCTGCCAGACACAGGCATCTCCGTGGAAATGGAACAGCTGCTGTCTTCGACTTTTATCCAGAGTCCGGCCTATGGCACCCGTTGCTCCAATTTTTTGAGAATGCAGCAGGGACAATGGCACTGGATTGAGAAGTCACAACAAGGTGCGACCGCAGGTCAAACTATTGAGAAAATAATTAGCCTGAAATAATCACCGGATATAAAAAATGCCGACTTGACGTCGGCATTTTTGAATAACAGCTTTTTTTATACGCTCGCTTGTTCCAAAGCCTCACCCGCAATGGCGCCACCATCTTTACGGGTAATGACCACAGTTGCAGAGCGAGGTACTTTGCCTAAACGGCTATAACGCTCGCTTTGGTTGGCTGGCCATGCACCCCCTGGATGCTGAACGTTGACAAAGATCGCTTTATAGTCCGGGGTAATAGTCACGCCGGTAATTTCACAACCCGATGGACCAGTCAAAAAGCGACGAACACGATCATTGCTGAGTTTGGCACCAACAAAGGTTTCCTGTCCTTCTGCTTTGGTGCTGGCTGCAAGCGCTTTAGCACCATCACCCACAGTACCCGGAAGTGCTGCCAACATCATGCAGTTGGTTTCATCGGTGTACTGACCATCATCCGTCTGAATCCACAGAATACCGCGCGGATCGAACCACATGCCATCCGGGCTGGAGAAGTCATTTAAATCATCCAGACCTGACAGGTTGATGTTAGAGGCAGCACGTGCTTCTGCACCGAACAGGAAAATATCCCAAGCAAAACTTGTCGCTGTAACTGTGTTTTTAGCTTCACTGAAACGAATGATATGACCATTCATGTTTCCTGAGTTGCTAGCTGACGAGCCTTTAAAGTCGATGTAGCTACGTGGGTTGGCTGCATCGGTTTCATATGCACGACCACGGTTGCTGTTGTTGGTTAAGGTTACATACACTTCACCATTTTCGGGATTCACGGCAACCCATTCTGGACGGTCCATTTTGGTCGCACCAACATGGTCAGCAGCAAGACGGGCATTGATGACGATGTCATCCTGGCCTGCAAATGGATAGATTTCATTGGCAGTAGTTAAACCATTTTTGCCATGAGTCAGTTCTAGCCATTCACCTGTACCGTCATCATTGAATTTAGCGACATATAATGTCCCTTTATCCATGTATTTATCACCAGCAATATAACCACCATTGACGTCTTTCGGATCCCAGACGGCTTCAGAAACAAATTTATAGATATATTCGCCGGTCGCGTCATCACCCATATAGAACGCTAATGGCTGACCCGGAATAGGGTTGCTACAGCGGCAGTCTTCGTGTGCAAAACGACCCAGTGCAGTACGTTTAACTGGATGTGTAGTCGCGCTAAATGGATCAATTTCTACAATGAAGCCACAGGTATTCATGACATTACGATAATCTGCTAAAGCATTTGCGCCTTTAACTGAAATATCCCAACGATCATAAAGCCCTTTATCACCGGTTAATTCAGCAACAGGAGTATTCCAGCGGTACTGAGACGAACGGGCATCAGTACCACCACGACCATAACGTGATAATGAAATTTCTTCTTTTGCAATAGCGCGGGTGTCATTGGCTTGACGAGCGAAATAACCACTCCAGTTTTCTTCAGCCGTTAAGTAAGTTCCCCATGGCGTATAACCATTACCACAGTTTGCAAAGGTACCGCGAGTCAACGTCCCATCTGGTGAGAAAATAGTTTTGACGAGGTCAGAACCACGCGCTGGTCCATTAATTTCCATCTCGGTTGCTGCAGTGATACGACGGTTAAAATTAGAATTTAAGTTGATTTTAACGTCTTGTGTATTTGCATCTTTGCTGATCTCAATAACAGAAACACCATGCGCATTCACTTCACGGAGTACCTGATCTTCTGGACGTACGCCATCGATGGTAATTGTACCTTCTGGTGTATGGAGCTGAGATTGTTGTAGATATTCGTGGTTTAAAACAAGTAAACCTTGTGTTGATTCTTTCGCAGCATAATTTTTGTTGGTTGGATGCATACCGAAGAAGCTCATACCATCATGGTTATCGCCTGAACGGAACTGGTAAGAGGCACCAGAAGCTAAGGTCGTATCGGTCTTTTCTGGATAAGCAGGGTTGATTGGATCGCCTACTGCATACAATACTTTAAGCTCATAACCTTCAGGAACACTGAAGAAGTTTTGGGTATTCTTGCGAACCGGCTCAAAGGCTAATTTATTCGGACGTGCTTTTAGGTCACTCCATGCATGTTGATCTGGGCTGGTGGTGTCTGGCGGTGTCGTTGGATTACTGTCAGGAGTACCAGAATCATTATCATCATCTGAACAACCACTTACTGTTGCCGCAAATGCTAATGCCATTGCCCCACTTGTAGTTTTCGCAATAAAGCTACGACGGCTAGTATATTGGTCCAGAATCGTTTGGAAGTGCGTGTTATTTGAGTTGTTACTGTCTTCAACCAGATCCTGGCAAGGTATCATATCTTCGTTTTTCATTTTAAAGTCCCAATTAAAAAATAAGTGCTTGGTGATGTAGAAGTTTTCAATACCTTAAGCCTGGGATGTGACAGTAATCTTAAGAAAATGTTGCATTAAAGTTAAATAAATCAGTATTTTATTGAAATTTAGAAAATAAAAAGACAGCCAGAGCTGCCTGAGTAAATCGATATTTTTTTGTTTTGGCTGGTTATTGTTATTCAGTCTTTAATCGACGTTTTTCAATCAGTTTCCCTGCCAGTAAACCCAGTTCAAACAGCAACCACATCGGCACAGCCAGCATAATCATTGACAGGGCATCCGGTGGCGTCACAAACATCGCCACAAAGAAGCAGCCCACAATAATAAAGCGCCGTTTTTCTACTAGGGTTTGTGTCGTAACTGCTCCAATCAGGATTAAAATTAAAGTGATAATGGGAATTTCAAAAGTAAAACCAAAGACCAGAAACAGTTTTAAACAGAAGCTGAGATAACTGTTAATGTCCGTCATCGGGGCCACAGTTTCAGGTGAGACACTGATGAAAAAATGCAGGATCGAGGGCAAGGCTACAAAGTAGGCAAAACTAATCCCGACATAAAACAGCACGATACTGCCGATCAAAAGTGGTAAAGCCAGACTTTTTTCTTTGGCATACAGCGCAGGCTTAATAAAGGTCCAGAGCTGATACAGGATGAATGGCATCGCGATCATCAGCGCGACAAAGAAGTTCAGCTTAAAAGGTGCCATGAAGGTTGCAGTGACATCCGTGGCAATCATGGTTGAGCTGGCAGGTAGCTGTGCCCGTAAGGGTTCAGACAACCACTGGTAAGTCTGATTGGCAAAGGGCAATAAGCAGAAAAACAGGCCAATCAGGACAGCAACCACTTTAAACAGATGCTTTCTTAAGATGATCAAATGCTGGGTAATCGGCATCTGTTCGAGGTTCAGTGCTGCAGCATCATTGGAGGCTGGTGTGGTCGGCAAGGATGTCATACGGCCACCTTCATTTCTGTATAGCGTTGTTCGGAAATCACGGTTTGAATTGCTGTAGGCTTGGGTAAATACACGGGTGATACAGGCTGTATCACCGGCTGATAGCTGAGCAAGGGCTGGACAGCTTGCGATTTTATTTTTACTTCATCGCTTACAATCGGCTGCTGCAAATTAGCCACTTGTGCCTGCATCTTGGCCTCCAGTTCCTGAATCCGCTGCATTTCAGCCTGCATCTGTTCACGTAGCTCAGACAGGCGCAATTCACGATCAAGATCATTCTGAACATTGCTCACCATACGCTTGATCTTGCCGTACCATGTTCCGACAAAACGTACTGCTTCCGGAAGTTTATCTGGCCCAAGAACCAAAAGCGAAATAATCCCGAAAATCAGCAGCTCGGTCATTCCAATATTGAGCATAGCGAACTCTTAACTTTTAACCGAATGTTCAGGAGTTTTGACCTGAGCATCAATGGTGCGTGGCTCTGCAAGCTGAGCTTGTTCTGCCTCTTCATCTTTGACTGATTTTTTAAAGTCTTTAATCGCGCCGCCGACGTCTTTACCCAGATTTTTAAGTTTTGATGTACCGAACAATAAAATCACCACAATTGCAAAAATCAGCACATGCCAAATTGATAATCCTGCCATTATTTTATCCTCTATATTTCATGCACCTATCTCAGCAGGCTTGTATGACAGCGCGGTGACGCTTTGATGACAGTTTGCCGAAACAGTAGCAGTGTATGAATCACTCAGATCAAAAATTCTATCATTTGAGAAAAACTAAGCTGTGCTAGCATACAGCTTGATATGGAAATCTCAGCAGCATTGTCATGGCCTTAATTCTTCCCCTCCTGTCTTTTCTGATCGGTTATTGGGGGGTGCAATATTTAAAACCAGTTCGACCTCTCTTGGCGTCTTTATTGGCCCGAGTACTGATTCCAGTACTGATTATCTACAACATGGTGTTTTACCAAGAGGGCAGTTTGTGGCTGATTGCCTTCAGCTTTTTCTGTTCCTGTCTGTTCTTTGCCCTATTTTATTTCACCTTGAAAAATAAACTGCGTGCCTTATGCCTGAGTTATTTAAATGGGGCATGGCTGGGGATTCCTTTTGCACTGGCAGTTTTTGGCCCGCAAGCGACCAGTACCGTGGTGGCGCTGTACATCGGTGGTTCCTTGTTTGGCAATGTCTGTGCGGTGATGGCAGTCAGTGAAGCCAGACAAGATAGTGGCTATATTTTAAAAAATGTCCTGCTCTCACCGCCAGTGGTGGCATTGTCAGTAGCAGCACTATTATCATTTTGGGATTTGAGTCACTGGCAGCAAGTCGCTTGGGTGGAGATGCTGTATCAAGCCAATAAAGTGCTGGTCACTTTTAGTGGCATGTGTGTGCTGGGGATGTGGCTAAGTAATGTGCGGATCAGCCGCTTCGATTTAATGTGTAGTCTGCAACTGATTTTTTATAGAGGACTGTTTGCGGTTTTGCTGTGTGTTGTCGCCTATTATTATTTACCTATTCCGCAGCAGACGCTGACTTATGCTGTAATGCTGATGTTCTTTTTATTGCCTCCTGCAGCCAATATTGTAGCGCTGGAAACCCATTATCAGGGAACGGGCCATTCCGCCAAATATATTGCTTCGGGAACTTTGGCCAGTGCGATCTTGATTGCTCTATATGGGGTAATCATGCATGCGTTGATGCCAGGATTATAAAAACATAAAAAGGTCCTCTTGCCCTTAGGGCGAGAGTTAGAGAGGATGTAAAAGCTTTAGAAGAATGATTTTCCCTCTCCTTAAAGGAGAGGGTTAGGGAGAGGTGTATTTTAAAAATCTCTCACCCCAGCCCTCTCCCAAAGGGAGAGGGCTGGGGTGAGAGGAGGAACTTACTTCTCCAAACTCTTCTTAAACAACTGCATCGCCTGTCCACGATGACTGATTTTATTTTTCTCTTCCTTACTCATTTCTGCACTGGAAATTCCGAGTTCCGGTAACCAGAACAACGGGTCATAGCCAAAACCATTTTCACCACGCGCAGCTTCCAGAATTTCCCCGTGCCAGATACCCTGAAAGACTTGCGGTAAGGGATCTTCGGCATGTTGAACCAGTGCCAGTACGCAAACAAACATGCCCTCAATCACTTCACCATCTTGGCGTAAGGGTTTGAGATCGGCCAGCAGTTTTTCATTATTGGCGGCATCGTTGCCATGCTCACCGGAATAACGAGCCGAGTAAATGCCGGGAGCGCCGCCAAGAACTGGCACACAAATGCCTGAATCATCTGCAATAGCAGGTTTTCCGGAAATTTTAGAAGCATGGCGAGCCTTAATAATCGCATTTTCTACAAAGCTTAGACCATCTTCGATCGCATCTTCGATATTCAACTTGCCCTGGGCCACGACTTCAACCGGCAGTTGTAGCTCGGCAAACAGTTTTTCAAACTCGGCAATTTTACCTTTGTTATTACTTGCCAATACCAGTGTGCCTTGGGATAACCAGTCAGTTGCAGCCATGTCAAAAACTCATTATTAGATAAAGAATGGGCGCTATTTTAGCAATGGATGAAGAATTTGCGGCAATAAAAAAGCACCCGAAGGTGCTATTTATACCATTCAGCTTATTGTGCCTGAATCCATCTGTCGGCACGGTCACGCGCCTGACGGATCTGCTCTTGGGTCAGGTTGGCCGCTAAGGCAGTTTTTCTGCCTTCCGATAGCGTAATTACCTTATTGTCGAGCATGCCATCACGGGTAGACAGTTCATACCACTGGTAAGCGCCCATATAGTTTTTCTTTTTCTCTTCCATCATTGCCAGATTAAAGCTGGCACGGTTATCGCCACGGCTAGCCGCTTTTTCAAAATACTGACGCGCCAGCGCTTCATCTTTTCTGGTGCCAATACCATCTGCCAGCATACGGCCGACATTCAGTTGGGCAACTGCCAGACCTTGATCCGCAGCAGCTTTATACCAGGCAAAGGCCTGTCGTTCATCTTTTTGAATGTCTTTACCATACTGGTATTTGGTGGCCAGATAAAACTGTGCGCCGGCCTGACCAGCTTTCGCTGCTTTGGTCAGACTGTTGATATCCATGATGGAATACTGAGCCGCTTGACTGGCAACAGATGGACTAGGTGCAACATAATCTGCATGGGCTTGCATGCCAAAAAGTCCCGCCAGTAGCGTCGTACTTAATAATAATTTTTTCATAGCGCGCTCACTCGATAAATTGCGACTTCACCAAATAGATTAGGGAGATGCTTGCTCAGCAAACTATCTTCTTGATTCCCGTTCACAGCGAGTCGATTAATAATTTTGATGTTATTTTCCGCACAAAGTGCTTCAAAATCACGAAATGTACATAAGTGGATATTCGGGGTGTTATACCACATATACGGCAAGGCTTCAGAAACCGGCATTCTCCCTTTGATTGCCAAGAAAGACCGGGTCTTCCAGTGCGCAAAGTTCGGAAAGGTAATAATGGCCTGTTTCCCTACACGCACCATATCACGCAATAATACGTCAGGTGCATCTACAGCTTGCAAAGCTTGTGCCATGACCACATTGTCAAAAGACTGGTCGGCAAAACGGCTTAAACCAAGGTTTAAGTCTTGCTGGATGATATTTAACCCGCGACTGACTGCAATTGCAATCTTTTCCTGATCAATTTCTAATCCATATGCACGAATATCGTGCTTTTTGCTCATTTGTGCCAGCAGTTCACCATCGCCACAACCAAGGTCGAGTACGCTAGAACCGGGCTTAATCCACTTTTCAGCGAGTTGTTGATCGATACGCATTATTATACGGCCTCCTTTGGTGTTGCTTTCAGGTGTTCTTCACCCCCCAGGAATGCACGCAAAGATTTTACATAGAGCGGAATAGGGAACAGGAAAGAGTCATGACCCTGTTCGGCATCAATATCCAGATAGCTCACAGGTTTGTGATTGCTGATCAAGGCATCCACGATTTCCTGTGAGCGGGCAGGGGTAAAACGCCAGTCAGTGGTGAATGACACCACCAGGAACTTGCACTGGGTATTGGCCATGGCTTTTTTGAGCGACTGTTCATATTCACGCGACGGATCAAAATAATCCAGTGCCTTGGTCATGATCAGATAGGTATTGGCATCAAAGTTACGGCTGAACTGCTCACCCTGATAACGCAAATAGCTTTCGACCTGAAATTCGACATCGAAACCATACATAAATTTACCTGATTTCAAATCGCGGCCAAACTTCTGCTTCATGGCCTCTTCGGATAGGTAAGTAATATGGCCCACCATACGCGCCAGAATCAGACCACGTTTTGGATAGCTGTCATTTTCCAGATAACGGCCATTATGGAAATCTGGGTCTGACAAAATCGACTGACGTGCCACTTCGTTAAAGGCAATATTCTGTGCAGAAAGCTTTGGAGCGCTGGCAATGATCACGCATTTTCTTAAACGGTTTGGATAATCCACTGACCATTGCAATGCCTGCATGCCACCCAGTGAACCACCAATGATGGCATCCCAGGTATCAATTCCTAAACGGTCAGAGAGCAGGGCTTGGGTTTTGACCCAGTCACGTACCGTAACCAGTGGGAAATCCGGACCATACGGGCGGTTATCATTTTCAGGGTTTGGCGAGATCGGGCCTGTAGAGCCATTACAGCCACCAATATTATTCAGTGAAACCACAAAGAATTTTGACGTATCAATGGCTTTGCCGGGACCAATACATGAATCCCACCAGCCGGCTTTTTTATCATCTTCATGATGATAGCCAGCAGCATGATGATGACCGGAAAGGGCATGACAAATCAGAATGGCATTGGACTTATCGGCATTGAGTTCGCCATAAGTTTCAACCATCAGTTCAAAACGTGGGAGGATGCGACCGCATTCAAGCTCTAACGGCTCTTCAAATTGGAACTTTTGTGGGACAACAATGCCCACTGAGTCAGCTGGAAAAGACACGGGGAGGATTCGCCTTAAATCTTTAGTATGAATAATAAAAGGATACCATTTGCCGGTATCCTTCTAAAGTCATTTTAGTGCTATGAATTATCGCAAATTCTAATACAGCCGTTTAGACCGCAGCAGCAATCACCTGATCAGTGCTTAACACACCCTGATCAATCAGGCGATTGGTCGAGGCAATAATTGCTTCAATGGAAGAGGTTACGATGTTGTCATGTACCCCGGCACCAAAGGCAGATTTACCGGTACCTTTCACTTGAAGTTCGATCAAGGCTAAAGCTTTGGCATGTGCACCCGAACTGATGCTGCGCTCTTCATAGTTTAGGACATCAATTGGTAACTGAAGTGCATCCAAAATCGCAGAAATTGGACCATTGCCTTCACCACGAACACGACGTGACTGGCCATCAATTTCAAGATCAAGCTCAATCACCTGATTGCCATTGTCATCTGACAATTTGTAGTTTTTCGCAGAATAGTGAACGTTTTTAGCATCCACATAGGTTTCCTTGAACAACTTCCAGATTTCGGTCGCGCTGATTTCAGTGCCTTGCTCATCGGTACGTTTTTGTACGATCTGAGAGAATTCAATCTGTAAACGACGCGGCAAGATCACGTTGTAGTTCGATTCTAACAAGTAAGCAATACCGCCTTTACCTGATTGTGAGTTAACACGGATCACGGCGTCATAATCACGGCCTAAATCTTTCGGGTCGATTGGCAAGTACGGCATATCCCAGATTTCTTCGTTTTTCTGGAACTCGAAACCTTTTTTGATGGCATCCTGATGCGAACCCGAGAATGCAGTAAACACCAAATCACCGGCATAAGGATGACGCGGGTGCACAGGTAAACCAGTACATTCTTCCACAGTCGCAATGATTTCATTGATGTTGGAGAAATCCAAGTTTGGTGCTACACCTTGGGTATACATGTTCAAGGCAATCGCAGCCACGTCGACGTTACCGGTACGCTCACCATTTCCGAAGACACAGCCTTCAACTCGGTCAGCACCAGCCATAATTGCCAATTCAGAAGCGGCAATGCCACAGCCACGGTCGTTATGGCAGTGAACTGAAATGATCACGCCATCACGACGCTGAATGTTACGGTGCATCCATTCGATTTGATCGGCATAGATGTGTGGACCTGAAACTTCTACCGTTGCAGGCAAGTTCAAGATCACTTTATTCTCTGGAGATGCTTCCCAGATTTCAGTGACGGCATCGCAGACATCTTTCGCGACTTCTAATTCGGTTGCAGTAAAACACTCCGGGCTGTACTGAAATACGAATTCAGTTTCCGGCTGTTTTGCGGCATATTCTTTCACTTTTTGTGCAGCATTAATGGCTAACTGTTTTGCACCCTCAACATCAACATTCAAGACTTTATTGCGGAATGTCGGCGAGTTAGAGTTATAGATATGTACAATGGCACGTTTCGCACCTTGTAAAGATTCAAAGGTACGCTGAATCAAATGATCACGTGCCTGAACCAAGACCTCGATATAAACGTCATCCGGAATATGACCTTCTTCAATCAATTTACGGGTGAAATCAAAGTCAATTTGCGATGCTGACGGGAAGCCGATTTCAATATGTTTGAAACCGATTTTCACCAACATCTGGAACATCTTGAATTTCTGCTCCATGTTCATTGGCTCAAAGATCGCTTGGTTACCGTCACGCAGGTCGGTACTCATCCAGATTGGCGCTTTATTGATTTCGTTGTTCGGCCATTGACGGTCTGGTAAGTCCACACGTTGATACATGCGACGGTATTTTTTACTTGGATCAGCCAACATCATGAGAGAGCTCCTTATGCTAACTTGGGTACCGTAATCTTGGTTAAAGCGGTGCGTGGGTCAGCGGCATAGATTTTGTCTATTCATTGGGTTTTAGTGACAGTCTGGTTCAAACCTGAAATATGGTCTAAATATTGGTGGTTTAGCTCTACCAAATGCACTAAATACCTTACTTATAATTTAAAGTTTAATCCACTTATCCCGAAAAGTTTTTGCTATTTTTATGGATTTTAGTCGTATGTTAATAAAGATTTTCTTATAAACTTTAAGAATTGAAAAATATTTTCACTTATTCTAAATATTGTATTTTATATTTTCTTAATTTGGACATAAAGCGTTATTTATTACGTTCAATTGTGCCACAACTCAGTATATTTTAATAAACAATAGATCCAGTTGTTTTTAAAGATCATTGAAGACAGAGCCTCTTTTAAAGTTCAGCCCATTTACGCATTAAATTATGATACAGGTTGGTCAGTTTCATAACTTCTGCATGCTGATCACCCAGCTGCATTCTCAAGTTTTGAATACTCTGATCCAGATTAAACAACATATGCCGCTCTGCATCATCCCTGATCATGCTTTGTACCCAAAAAAATGAAGCAATTCGACAACCGGAAGTGATTGGCGTAACTTCATGCAGGCTGGTGGATGGATAAAGAATCATATCGCCGGCAGGCAATTTTACTTCGTGATAACCGTAAGTGTCTTCGACTACCAGTTCACCACCGACATATTCGTCCGGCTCGCTTAAAAAAACCGTACAGGATAAATCCGTTCTGAGGCGTTCACTGCTGCCGCGAATACGACGAATTGAATTGTCGACATGAAAGCCGAAAGATTCATTATTTTCATAGCGGTTAAAAAGCGGGGGAATAATATCCAGTGGAATCGCCGCCGATAAAAACAGAGCATGCTGTCCCAGCGATTCCAGAATAATATTGCTGAGATGATGAGTGAGTGAATGATCTTCAGGTAATTGCTGATTCTGTTTCACGGTGGCAGAGAGCGTACCCGCGGTAACCTTGCCATTGACCCACTCAATCTTATTCAATGATGCAGCACGAGAAACCCCTGAATAATCGTCTTTTAAAAATAACATAGCCCCCATCAGGAGGCTATGCGGTTGCATTGAATTAATATTTAAAGTTGACTGCTAACACTGCACTACGTCCTTCTGCTTCAGTAGCATAGTGAGAAGCATAGGCTTTAGTGAAGTAACGTTTGTCAGAAAGGTTATTTACATTCAACTGTAAATCCACATTTTTGTTAACGTTATAACGCGCCATAGCATCGTAGCGTACATAAGATGGAGCCCATTTGATGTTTGCAACATCACCATAAACTTTGTCTGAATATACTGCACCACCACCCAAAGTTAATTGCGGCAATATCTTATAGGTAGTCCATAATGTTGCTGCTTGTTTAGGTACATTAGGCATTTGGTTGCCATTATAAATGGCATTATCTGTACAAGTTGCTGTTGAACCTGAACCACGGCATGATTTACCATTTTTTGTTAATTCACTATTAAGATAAGTATAACCTGCCGAAATATCCCATTTATCGGTAATTTGACCATTTAATCCTAATTCAACACCATCAACTTTACTTTCACCTACATTCGCATAAGTTGTTGGGTCAAGTTGTACACGAGTATTTTGTTTTTCAGTACGGAAGATCGCTGCTGTTAAATTCAAACGATCATTTAATAAGTCCCACTTAGTACCTAACTCGTAAGTTTGTGCTTCTTCAGGATCGATCATTTGGTTATTAGCATTTATGGTTTCGCTGTTATCTCCCCAACCAGCATTTAAGCCAACAGGACTGGCAGAGGTAGCATAACTTGCATAAATTGAACCATTTTCAACAGGTTTAAAGGTTATACCTGATTGATATGTAAAGAAGTCTGAATCATTGTTAGCTGTATATGCAGCAGCTGAAGATGTAGCACGAAAGTTTTGTGCAGCTTCAAACTTGTCCCAGCGCACACCAAGATCAAGTAACCATTGTGGTGTGATTTCAATACTATCTAATAAATATACAGAAGTGCTTTCAACCGTGGCATCAAAGTCTTGGCGGGCTTCTAGACGATCTAAAAATGGTTTTTGAGTTGGATTGTTTAGAGAAGTACACCAATTGCTTGAAAGGTCTTTACAGTCGCTGTAAAACCCAGTTGAGGAAACTTTGCCATCTTTACTGTTAATGATGTTATAACCACCTTTGTCAGTTTCTTGCTTGCTGTATTCAGCACCAACATTAAAGCTATGATTAATGGCACCTGTAGCAAATTTACCTATCAATGCTAATTGATTTGTAAAGGTATCGCTATCTGTGATGGCAGAGTTTTGACGATGCCATACTTGGCCATTAGCTACATTGCCTTTAGAATCATCAGGGTTTGTCCAGACATAATCATTTTTAGATTTGCTGTACATTGCAGTGTTTGTAACGGTTAGATTGTCAGTTAAATCATGTTCTAACTTGATTGTCCCTGCTTGGTTCTCTTGTTTTTGGAAGTCACGATCTTTCCAACCATAATAAACGCCTTGTTTTACTTCCGCAGGTTTACCTTGTGGTTTACCTAAACCAGCATCCCAATATGGTATACCTGAATCGGGAGTATCATCCGATTTTAAATAGTAATAACTTAAAGTTGCACGAGTAGGGGTGTCTAAGCCGAAAGTAATACTAGGGGCAATACCAGCACGTTTATATTCAGCACCATCAGATTGACCTGCTTTCTCATTCATGTGGCCCATAACGGCAACACGTGTAGCAATCCCATTGCCAAAATCTTTGTTGCCATCAAGCGTCACACGTGCGTAAGCATCTGTACCGCCAGCAACAGTACCTTCTAAAAAGTCACCTTTTTTGGCCACTTTAGAAATCATGTTGATGCTACCGCCAACAGTACCTGCACCACCCATAGCAGAAGCAGAACCTTTGGTGACTTCAACTTGTTCTATGGCAAACATTTCACGGTTTTGTGAGGTTGAATTACGAATACCATCTAAATACATTGAGCTTTCAGAGCTATAGCCACGGATAAATGGACGGTCGCCATTCGGGTTGCCGCCTTCACCCGCACCTAAGGTAATACCCGGTACAGTACGTAAAGCATCAGAAAGTGTAGTGACTTGAGTGTCTTCAATCAGTTGTTTAGAAATGACTGATACAGATTTAGGTGTATCCAGTAAGGGTGCAACAAATTTCTTATTTGCGGAATTATCTACTTTTAAACTTGGTGTCTGTTCAGCTTTAACTTCTTGATGAATAGTTTCGAGCTTGACCACATTTTCATCAGCCACAGCATTTACAGTTACAATCGAGAGGGAAGAGGCAATCGCCGATGAAACGAGTTTTTTACGTGATTTGATAAACGACATGTGGGAACCCGAAAAAAGCATAAAATTTATGTGTGCGAATAATAATAATTCTTATTTAAATTAAAAATTACTTTTCGATAGGAAATGACGATTTTAAAAATTATATTAATTGCCTTTAGCGATGTTATAGTGTATCAAAATGTTTCTAAGTTAATGTATTTAAACTAAATCTGATTAATAGATTATTATCTTTACTTTTATTGAGATTATTAGAGTTTAAAAAAATTGAAGAAAAAATAAAGAAAAGTTTACTAAAAGCACTATAAAAATCCATAAATGCAGATTAAAGAGATGATCTGTCCAGTTTCAGTAATCAATATATCTATTCTTATTTGAGGGAAGGGATATTTAATCAAAGAAAAATGAATTTGACTGAATAAATTTGATTATTACAGCATTAATAAAGACGATTCAAGTATTGTGTTTTGTATATCTGCAAATGTTGTCATATAATGTGGCACATTTTTATAAACCTGTTATAACCTAATATATAGAGGAAGCCATGCAAGTAACTTCTGAAGCGGTTTCGGGCGTTGCCCGTCGTTTAAATGTTTCTGTACCGACGAGCCGTATTAATGAGCAATTTGAAGCTCGTTTAAAGCGCACTGCTAAAACTGCGAAGATCAACGGCTTCCGTCCAGGTAAAGTACCTGTAAACGTAGTTCGTCGTGAATACGGCGCTGGTATCTACCAAGAAGTTGTCAACGACATCATTCGTGACACAGTTTTCGAAGCAATCCAACAAGAAAAAATCAACGCTGTTGGTATGCCAAACATCGAAAAAACTGAAATGAAAGACGACGCTTTAGTTTATGAAGCGACTGTTGAAGTTTATCCAGAAATCGAAGTGAAATTCGACGGTTTGGAAGTTGAGCGTAAAGCAGCTGAAGTAAATGACAAAGACGTTGAGAAGATGATTGAAAATCTTCAAAAACAACGTGCTGCTTGGGCTGAAACAAAAGGCATGGCTAAAAAAGACATGCAAGTCACTTTTGATTTTGAAGGTTCAATCGACGGCGAAAAATTTGAAGGCGGTTCTGCAGAAGACTTCAAACTAGTACTTGGTTCTGGTCGTATGATCCCTGGCTTCGAAGACGGTATCGTTGGTATGAAGAAAGGCGAAGAGAAAGTGATTGATGTAACTTTCCCTGAAGACTACCAAGCTGAAAACCTTGCTGGTAAACAAGCTCAATTCAAAATCACTGTGAAGCTTGTTGAAAAGCAAAAACTTCCAGAAATCGATGCTGAATTCCTGAAAATCTTCGGTGTATCTGAAGAAGAAGGCGTTGAGAAGTTAAAAGCTGACGTTCGTAAAAACATGGAACGTGAAGTGAAGAATGGCCTTCGCAACCAGGTTAAAGGCGCGACTTTCGATGCACTTGTAGCTGCAAACGAAGTTGAACTTCCAGCTGCTATGCTTGCTCAAGAAATTGACCGTCAACGTCAACAAATGATCCAGCAGTTCACACAGCAGTTTGGTGCTCAAGGTGCGAAAGCATTTGATTCAAGCATGCTTCCAGACGAATTGTTCAAAGAACAAGCTGAAAAATCTGTAAAACTTGGCGTACTTGTAAGCCGTGTTTTAGCTGATGCGAAAATTGAAGTAGATGCTGCACGCGTTGAAGCGTACATCGAAGATATGGCTTCTTCTTACGAAGATCCAAACGAAGTAATTGAATACTTCAAAAACGATGCGCAACAGCGTGCTCAAATCGAAGCAGTTGTACTAGAAGACCAAGTTGTTGATTACATTTTGGCTTCTGCTAAAGTAACTGATGCGACTGTAAGCTATGAAGACTTATTGAAAGAGCAGCAAGCTCGTCAACAAGGCTAATTTAGCTTTCGATAAAAAAGGCGCTTAATGCGCCTTTTTTTCATATTGATGCCTGAAAAAAGCATTTCTGTTTTTCACAAAACTAATGCAAAAAATATAATGGATTTGTTGGCGAATTTTTTGCAATTTCAGTGATTATCCCTCATATTGTGATTATGGGTTAGGTCACAAAAAATTTAGGAATAAATAAACGTATGTATGTTCCAACGATTGAAAACGCTTTAGTGCCAATGGTGGTAGAACAATCCTCTCGTGGTGAGCGTTCTTTTGATATTTATTCACGCCTTTTGCGTGAACGTGTAATTTTTATGACGGGCGAAGTTGAAGACAACATGGCGAACCTGATCGTTGCGCAAATGTTGTTTTTAGAGGCGGAAAATCCAGATAAAGATATTCATCTATATATCAATTCACCAGGCGGTTCGGTAACTGCGGGTATGGCGATTTATGACACCATGCAGTTTATCAAACCTGATGTCGTAACGTACTGCATGGGTCAGGCAGCATCAATGGGTGCGTTCCTGCTGAATGCCGGTACCAAGGGCAAGCGTTATTGCCTTGAAAATGCCCGTGTCATGATTCACCAGCCATTGGGTGGTTTCCGTGGTCAGGCTTCAGATATTGAAATTCATGCACGTGAAATCCTGTTTATTAAAGAGCGTTTAAACCGTTTAATGGCTGAACACAGCGGTCAGGATTACGAGAAAGTTGCACGTGATACAGACCGTGACAACTTTATGACTGCTCAGCAAGCGAAAGAATACGGTCTTGTGGACGAAGTTTTAACTAAACGTCCATAAGTTTTAAAGATTGAGATAGTGGAGTAAATATGTCCGAACATCCTCAAGGACAAAAGCATTGTTCATTTTGCGGTAAAACGCAGTCTGAAGTCGGGAAGCTGATTGCAGGCGAGGACGCATACATTTGTAATGAATGTGTGGACGTATGCTTAGATTTGGTTCAAACCAGTCAACAGGTGGAAACCAATGACTGGGCCAATCGTCCTTTGCCGAAACCGCATGAAATCCGTGCGGCCTTGGATCAATATGTGATTGGTCAGGACGTCGCGAAGAAAACCTTGTCAGTAGCGGTTTATAACCATTACAAGCGCTTGAAAGTGCAAAATAATGGCAAGAAAGCTGATGATTCAGTCGAGCTTTCAAAAAGTAATATTATGTTGGTTGGTCCGACAGGATCGGGCAAAACCTTGCTTGCACAAACGCTGGCACGTCTTCTTGATGTTCCATTTGCCATGGCAGATGCAACGACACTGACCGAAGCCGGTTATGTGGGTGAAGATGTAGAAAATATCGTACAGAAGCTACTGCAAAAAGCCGATTACGATGTCGAAAAAGCGCAAAAGGGGATTATCTATATCGATGAGATCGACAAGATTACCCGCAAGTCTGAAAACCCATCCATCACGCGTGATGTATCGGGTGAAGGGGTTCAGCAAGCATTATTGAAAATGATTGAAGGCACGGTTGCATCAATTCCGCCACAAGGTGGACGTAAGCATCCGCAGCAGGAATTCATTCAGATTGATACCTCGAATATCCTGTTTATTTGTGGTGGTGCATTCTCAGGACTTGAGAAAATTGTACAGCAGCGTCAGGAAAAAGGTGGCATCGGCTTTACTGCAGAAGTGCGTAAAAAAGATGAAACCAAGAAGCTGTCTGACTTGTTCCGTCAAGTCGAAGCAACTGACCTGGTAAAATTTGGTTTGATTCCAGAATTTATTGGTCGTTTGCCAGTGATTGCCACTTTGGACGAGTTGGATGAAGAAGCACTGATGCAGATTCTGACTGAGCCGAAGAATGCTTTGACCCGTCAGTATCAACATCTGTTTGATATGGAAGATGTGGATCTGGTTTTTGAAGAATCGGCATTACGTGCAGTGGCTAAGAAAGCAGTTGAGCGTAATACAGGCGCGCGTGGTCTACGTTCGATCCTAGAAAATTCATTGCTGGAAACCATGTATGACTTGCCAAGCCGTAGTGATGTCGGCACTGTCGTCATCAATGAAGCTGTAATTAAAGGTGAAGCAGAGCCGGAATACCGTGCCGAGCGTCAGCCACATGATCAGCAAGAGACAGCGACAAAAATAGATTTAAAGGTCGTGAATAGTAAATCTGCTTAATTGCTATTCGTCCGAAACGTGCGAAAACTCCGTGTTTTCGCACGTTTTTTATTTCCAAAAATAAAGCTCGGTGTTAATCTGATTCACTAGGCGTGGATGCCTAAAACTTATAAAAAACAAATCGCAAAGCACTTGCATACAAAAGAATAAAGACGCAGTGAGGGATAAGCATGCGTGGAGTCGCAATTGTACTCATCAGCAGTTTGGCATTGCTGGGGTGTCATGGTAAGAAAGCCGTCGTTGAGCCTACACAGCCACTCAGCACTTTAAAAAATATCGATCTTGAAAAAAAACCGGGCTTTGTCGAGCAGCATCGTATCGGCATGTTCACCATTGGCGGTTGGGTCAATCAAAAGCAGGGCAACCAGTTTCAGACGGTGAAACCGCAGCATGATGAAGCCGCCATCGTTTATTTATACCGGCCCGATTCCAGATGGAACCGTCAGGAAATTGTCGCTGCCAGCCTGTTTATCAATCAAGAGCATATTCCAAGCTTATTGCATAATCATTATTACTGGATTGAGGTGCCTGCAGGGACCTATCGTTTGAGTACCAGTCGACCGCTAGGCGCGCTGCATTTCCAGAAACCTAAATATCTGGATTTTACTGTCGAAGCGGGACAGTCTTATTTTATTAAATATGATGAAGAGAATATCAGTACACGCCGGAGTGTTTCCGGGCCGCTCATGCTGATGCCGGAAAAAGTTGGCCTGAACGAAATTGCTTTTACTCAGCTGAAATCAGACAGTTTTAACTTCGTGGCACAAGATCAGGAAACAGGCCAGATTCGTAAAAAAGCCCAAAAAATTGAACCGACTGCTTATGATCCATCATTAGATGTACAGTTGAAAGCACCTTTTAAACTTTGGGATCCACGGACTTGGTGATTTGGACATTTCTTTAAGCAAATATCATAAAAAAAGCACCCATTCGGGGTGCTTTTTTATTGCAGTAAAAATTAGCCCGCAGCAGCGTCAACTACTGGAATCTTGCCAATTTTTGCTTGCCAGATTTTAGGTGCAGTCGCATGAATAGACGTACCATTCACATCAACTGCTACAGATACCGGCATATCTTTTACGACAAACTTATAGATCGCTTCCATGCCTAGGTCAGCAAAGGCAACCACTTCAGCTTCACGGATTGCTTTAGATACTAAGTAAGCAGCACCACCGACAGCCATCAGGTAAGTTGCCTGGTTGTCTTTAATGGCTTCAACGGCAGCAGGACCGCGGTCTGCTTTACCGATCATGCCGAACATGCCAGTTGCTTCAAGGACTTGGCGTGTGAATTTATCCATACGCGTAGCCGTTGTTGGGCCAGCAGGGCCTACAACTTCATCACCGACTGGATCAACAGGGCCAACGTAGTAGATAAACTTGCCTTTCAAATCAACAGGAAGTTCTTCACCGTTGTTGAGCATGTCGACCATACGTTTGTGTGCAGCATCACGACCTGTATAGATTGTACCGTTAAGAAGAAGTGTATCGCCTGGTTTCCAGCTATTCATTTCTTCTTGGGTAATCGTGTCAAGGTCAACACGTTTAGAAGATGAAGAATCCCAAGTCACAGCAGGGTAGTCTTCAAGTTTAGGTGCTTGAATGTGTGCAACACCTGTACCATCTAACTGGAAATGTGCATGACGCGTCGCAGCACAGTTCGGGATCATACCGACTGGCTTACCAGCAGCGTGACAAGGGTAATCCTTGATTTTAATATCAAGTACAGTGGTTAAACCGCCCAGACCTTGTGCGCCAATACCCAAAGCATTTACTTTTTCGAAGATTTCGATACGAAGCTCTTCCATTTTGCTTTGTGGACCACGACGAAGTAATTCGTCCATGTTGATCTCTTCCATCAATGCTTCTTTAGCAAGCATCATGGCTTTTTCAGCAGTACCACCAATACCTATCCCCAGCATACCTGGTGGACACCAGCCTGCACCCATGGTCGGAACAGTTTTCAGTACCCAATCCACGATTGAATCAGAAGGATTCAACATCGCAAGTTTAGATTTATTTTCTGAACCGCCACCTTTGGCTGCCACAGTGATATCGACTTTATTACCAGGTACAAGCTTGTGGTAAATCACGGCAGGGGTGTTGTCTTTGGTGTTCTTACGACCAAATGCAGGATCAGCCAGAACTGATGCGCGAAGCACGTTCGAGTTTTCTAAATAACCCTGACGTACGCCTTCATTGATTGCATCATCCAGGCTCATGGTTAAATCGAATTTAACGTCCATGCCCACTTCAACAAATACGTTGACGATACCGGTATCTTGACAGATTGGGCGGTGGCCTTCTGCACACATGCGTGAGTTAATTAAGATTTGTGCGATCGCATCTTTAGCAGCTTTGTTCTCTTCACGATCATACGCACGGCTCATCGCTTGGATAAAGTCTTGTGGGTGATAGTAAGAAATGAACTGAAGCGCATCTTTAACTGATGTGATCAAGTCATCTTGCTTGATAATAGTTGTCATACAAATATCTCTTGAGCGGGCTGATAGCTAGCGGGCTAAATTATAAGACAAAAGAATCGGGTTGTGGGCATTTTGGGCGAGCATTGGCGGAAAGTTTATAGTTTAAGCAATCTGAGCAAGGACTTTAGCTATTCAATGGGTCAAATATGACAGCAAGTTGTCATATTCAGTGTCATATTTCAGATTAAAAATACGCATAATTTTTCTGATATTATATTAAGTATTTGAATTTTATTATTTATTTTAAATTTAATAAAAACCAGATTGTCATATAACTGTCATAAAACTTTTACATAATGCAGCTATCAAATAAAGGAGATCCTAACAATGGTTACAGGTATTTTGATGGCAGCTGGTTTTTGTGTATATATCGCTGCAACTTGGATGTATGGTCAGAAAGAAGAGCAAGCCTAAGCTTATCTTCTTTCTCCTATTTTAAGGTTTTATTGATTTACACTATCTTCAAATCTTCAAATCTTCAAATCTTCAAATCTTCAAATCTTCAAATCTTCAAATCTTCAAATCTTCAAATCTTCAAATCTTCAAATCTAGTTATAAAAATATTTGAAAACTCAAATTTAAAAAGTATCTTGCCTATAGTTTACTCAAGCCATGTTGACCATTTACATTTTTAACCCAGAAAAACTCAAAGCCTGAAAACCCTTACACATGCGGCATTTTTTATTGCTTAGACTGTTTCTCTCAACTTCTAGAAACAGGCAAGTAGAATGAACAATTTTAATGCAAGTGATATTAAAGAACATGCTTCAGTCATTGCTTCATGTGGTACTCAAGTCGGGAAGGTGGACCATTTAGAAGGTCAGGATTCAATTAAATTAACAAGAAGTGATGATGAAAATAATGAGCATCATCTGATTCCCTTGAGTTGGGTAAGTGAAATCAAAGACAATAGCGTGGTGCTCAATAAAACGGCGGAAGACGTGCATAAAGAGTGGACCACCTTATAAAAAACTAAAGTCAGTGGACTGAAAAACAGGGCTGCCTCAGCTTAATTTTTTATGTCACAGACTTTATGGGTAATCGTTGAAAATGCCAGTTCGAAAGACTGGCATTTTTATTGTTTATTAAAACGAGATAATGATCGCGTGCTGAATTTATTAGACCTCTTGCGAAAGTAAAAACCACCTCAATATAAATTTCATGAGATATCAGAAATTAAATCGTTTTTCAGATTCTGAATTCAAACGCTTGGTTGGCGTACCTCGACATGTTTTTAC
>SPVA01000093.1 GCA_013530545.1 Acinetobacter lwoffii | reverse complement strand
TTGAAGCATTTCCGAGCGATTGCAACCCGATTTGATAAGCTTGCACGAAATTACCAGTCTATGATTTACATTGCTTGCATATTTATTTGGTGTAAAGCCAAATGAGGACACGCCCTAATAGAATTAAAAAAATTGATATGTCTATTTAGGCAGCATTATTGATTGGGGAATATGAAGCAACAATATTTTAATCTGTCAGACTGTCAGAAAATTAAATGCTTAGATTTCCGATTAAATCTTAAAAAAATAGACGATAGAAAAAATACAAAGCTCAAAATTCAAAATTTACTTAAGCAAGTGATCATTACATCAATAAAGCAGATTCAGACTGTGCGCCTTGCGACCAACTGTCTTGTCGATGTTCAAGCGTGTCTTCATATTAGCGCTAAGTCTTCCACATTAGCTGGTTAGGAGTGGCGACATCTTTTGCTATGGACTTCTTGGAGCAAGACTGTACGGAGATCAGAAATCATGTATCAAAAGGCATTTACCCTGATTGAAGTGCTGATCGTGCTCATCATTATCGTGATTTTAGTGACAATGGCTTTTATGAGTTATCAAGCTTATATCGTGCGGAATCAATTGGCCGAAGTGTTTGAGCAGGCTGGAGCATATCGAACTCAGTTTATTGCTTCGGATCAGCACTGTGATGCCGGACGCCAGATTGGTGGGCATGGTCAATATATCGAAAAAGTGATCATTAATGCCGCATGCCGGATAGAGTTCAAGATACGAGAGCAGGGAGTAGATGCTGCGATTCGCGGGAAATCGGTTGCTTTTGACGTTCATAGTGGCAAATGTTACTCCACTGATATTCAGCAGCGCTATTTGCCTAAAGACTGTCAGGGACAATAAGTCTACCGAGGTTGGAAATTAGCCTAAGCAAATTAGATTTTCACCTGTATATCAAACAATCCTGCCAATATTTTATAAAATTTAATACAAATTACATTATGAATAGATCAGAGAGTCATATAAATTTTCTTCAAAAATAATAGTGTGAGACATATGAAATAGAAACAAAATCAGCATAAATTCAATCCTGTTTATCAGCTTGGAATACAGATACAGAAACTAAAGTCGCTTTTGAAATGAAGGATAATTCAATCTGAAAACCAGTAGAGCGAATCAAAGCCGAAGAAGAAATGTGGAATAATTGTACGATAAGGCAAGAGACACTCAATAAACTGATAAATATTGTTGGTTAGTCTTTACCCCTCGCTGTTTTTTTAAGACAATAGACAGCAGTTTTGAAAGTCTTTTCATCATTTCCTATTTCTGAATATTTTGGACTCTGATTTATGACAACCCCGCTTAATGAACGTCGTATTGCAAACGCAATTCGTGTATTGGCAATGGATGCTGTGCAAAAAGCAAACTCAGGACATCCAGGTGCTCCAATGGGGATGGCAGATATCGCTGATGTGGTTTGGCGTGAATTCATGAACCATAACCCGACCAATCCGAATTGGGCAAACCGTGACCGTTTTGTATTATCAAATGGCCATGGCTCTATGCTTCAATATGCGCTTCTTCATTTAACGGGCTACGATCTTTCAATTGAAGATCTAAAAGCATTCCGTCAACTTCATTCTAAAACACCTGGTCACCCGGAATTGGGCTATGCGCCAGGAATTGAAACGACGACTGGTCCTTTAGGTCAAGGCATCGCGAATGCTGTTGGTTTTGCGCTGGCTGAAAAAACCCTAGCTGCACAATTTAACAAAGACGACATCCAAGTTGTAGATCACTTCACTTACTGCTTCCTTGGCGATGGCTGTTTGATGGAAGGTGTTTCTCACGAAGCATGTTCTTTGGCAGGAACATTGGGTCTGGGCAAACTGATTGCTTACTATGACGACAATGGCATCTCGATTGATGGCGAAGTGGAAGGCTGGTTCTCTGACGATACAGAACAACGCTTCCTGGCATACGGCTGGCAAGTGATTAAAGTTGATGGTCACGATGCAGATGCAATCCGTCAGGCAACTGTTGAGGCGAAAGCTGAAACTGCTAAACCAACCATCATTATCTGTAAAACCGTGATTGGTTTGGGTTCACCAAACAAGCAAGGTAAAGAAGACAGTCATGGTGCACCACTCGGTCATGACGAAATCGTGTTGACTCGTGAAGCACTAGGCTGGACTGACGAAGCATTTGTGATTCCTGAAGATGTGTATGCAGCTTGGGATGCGAAAGCTAAAGGTGCTGAATCAGAAGCAGCTTGGAACGAAACATTTGCTGCTTATGCTGCAAAATATCCAACTGAAGCAGCTGAGCTTAAACGTCGTTTATCTGGTGAATTACCGGCTGACTTCGTTGCAAAAGCGGATGCCTATATTGCAGAAGTGAATGCCAAAGCTGAAACGATTGCGACGCGTAAAGCCAGCCAAAATGCATTACAAGCACTTGTTCCATTATTGCCAGAAGTTCTAGGTGGTTCTGCGGATCTTGCAGGTTCTAACCTGACCCTTTGGAAAGGCGCGCAAGGCGTACAGGACAATCCGGCAGGTAACTATGTACACTATGGCGTACGTGAATTCGGTATGACTGCAATCGCGAATGGTGTTGCACTGCATGGCGGTTTTATCCCTTACGTAGCAACATTCCTAATGTTTATGGAATATGCACGTAATGCCGTACGTATGTCTGCATTGATGAAACAGCGCGTGATCCATGTGTATACGCATGACTCAATTGGTCTAGGTGAAGATGGTCCAACGCATCAACCTGTTGAGCAGATCGCATCCCTTCGTGGTACGCCAAATCTAAACACATGGCGTCCATGTGACACCGTTGAAGCAGCAATTTCTTGGAAATCTGCATTAACGCGTGCTGAAGGTCCGACCGCATTGATCTTCTCTCGTCAGAACTTGCCATTCCAGACTCGTACTCAAGCTCAAATTGAGAATGCTGCGAAAGGTGGCTATGTACTGGCTGAAGAAAAAGGCGAATTGAAAGCCATCATCATTGCAACTGGTTCTGAAGTTTCTCTGGCAATGGAAGCTTACGCACAGCTTGAAGGCGTGCGTGTGGTATCTATGCCATGTGCTGAAGAATTCATGAAGCAAGATGCGGCTTATCGTGAAGCGGTTCTTCCATCGAATATTCGTGCACGTGTTGCTGTTGAAGCTGCACATGTAGATTACTGGTGGAAATTTGTAGGTCTTGATGGTCGCGTCATCGGTATGACGACATATGGTGAATCTGCACCTGCAAAAGATCTGTTCCAGTTCTTCGGGATTACCACTGAAGCAGTTGTAGCAGCTGTAAAAGAGATTACTGCATAATCAACTGATTCGGCGGTTTATTAAAAGGCGCTCCAGTTTTGGGGCGTCTTTTGTTTTTCGCTTTTTAGCGTTGTTTTCATGTGGCAACCGTTAGAAAGTTCTCCCATAGTCGATATGAAAGAGTGAGATGAACATGAGCTTGTATGAACAAATTAACGATGAAATTACTTTAATGGATGCAGGCGAACTCAAGTGGATTGGACAGGAGTTAGCTCTTGAAGCGATGGTTGCAGTTGATTTAATGCTGCAAGAATTAGCCGAAGAAAAGGTCATTAAAGTGCGTCGTAAAAATCATGAAAAGACGACTGGCCTAAAACAAGTTGATCGTATTCTGGTTGAAAAACTTTAAACATAAAGCATGAAAAGTCCCTGATTGGGGCTTTTTTTATGCCGGATGATTTTCATCTGACAGGTTGCTTATGAGCACCAGATGAGATAAAGCTAAGTTTAGGCCGCTATAAAAATTCAGCGACTACTATCGAAATGACTTAAATTAAAGAAATAAGCCAAAGAAGCGGTTAAACATGAATATACAGCCCCAGATCCAGATCAAATCTTTAGAGCAAATATCACAGGCAGAATGGCTATTTTTATGGCAAGACTATCAACGCTTTTATCAGGCGCAAATTTCGGATGAGGTGAGTAAAAATACCTGGGATAAATTAACCAATTATGAATTAGATTCAATGTACGGTTTTGCTGCGCTAATGGATGGAAAGGTCGTAGGGATTGTGCATGTCATCGAACATAACAATAGCTGGACAGTAAGACCTTATGCCTATTTGCAGGATCTATTTACCCATCCGGACTATCGCGGACAAGGCGTGGCGCGTAAGTTGATTCAACATGTCTATCAGGTTGCACAGCAGCGTAATTGCGACCGGGTTTACTGGCTGACTCAGGAATCAAATCATCAGGCACAAGCATTGTATAACAAAGTCGCCAAGAAAACTGGATTCATCCAGTACCGTATGGATTAAAGCTCAAAAATTAAAAAAAATAACTTACAATTTTATCGTTTCATCACTGCAACAAAACGTTTTATCTTTAGGGCTGTAAACGGTTCCAGATTCTATACACTTAATAACATCCAAAACGTGAGATAAAAACATGAATTTCAAAACATTAGTATTAGGCTTGGCGGTCGCATCTGTAGCAACAGTTTCTATGGCAAAACCAGTGGGCTATACGATTGACCCGACTCATTCAGCAACTGTTTTCTCTTGGAGCCACTTTGGTTTCTCTACACCATCTGCAAACTTCAGTGACATCCAAGGTACCATTAATGTTGATAATGAAAAACCTGCGAATTCTTCGGTTAATGTGAACATCCCGGTTGCAAGCATTAATACGAATGTGAAAGCACTGGATGACCATATTAAGACAGCAGAATTTTTTGATGCTGCCAAATATCCGAATATCACTTTTAAAAGTACTAAAGTTCAGGTTTTAGGCAAAAACAAATACAAAATCACCGGTAACTTAACCGTGAAAGATGTCACTAAACCTGTGGTACTGGATGCAGTTTTAAATAAACAAGGTGTACACCCAATGACCAAATTACAAACGATTGGTTTTAATGCAACCACTTCATTTAACCGTTCAGCCTTTGGGGTAGGCGGTTATGTTCCAAATGTGGGCGATAAAATTACAGTGAACATTACTACCGAGGCTTCTGTACCTGCTCCGAAAAAGTAAAAATGACAAATAAAAAAGCACCCAGTTGGGTGCTTTTTTATTACGGTTATTTAAGTTGCAGGTTTTCTAAATAATGCATCAATACCGAACTGGCTGCCTGTTCAAGCGCGGGCGCATAGCTTTGATGATC
>SPVA01000083.1 GCA_013530545.1 Acinetobacter lwoffii | reverse complement strand
ATTTATTACAATCGAATCAGAAGACATTCTGCAAACGGCTGGTTAAGCCCAGAAGCCTTTGAACAGAAATATTTCAAGAATTTAGAGGGATTTGTTGTCCACAATACTGTCTAGGATCAGAGTCAAAGATTGTGGTTAAAGAATAGAAAAAATAAATGTAACTCTGAATATGCAGCTGCAGAGGAAGGGCGTGAAGCACCGATTTATTTAATAGATTGTTATGCTCAAGAAAATTATCAAAGAGTTAGATTTATAAAAAATTATAAATAATTTAAAAATAGAAAAGCAGCTATTTTTTAGCTGCTTTTTTCTTTTACCCTTCCAAAACTTCTTCCAGCAACTCCTCACTCGGTGCAAAGTAATATGCGCCATCCAGCGGAGTTACGAAGTGCAGCAGGCGGTCATGAATCCCATCACCAGACGTACCAAACATACGTTCTAACATAGCATCAATAATTTTTAGATCTTTGGTATATGCAATAAAGAATAAACCCTGGTCACCACGTCCGTCACCATAAGGTAGAGAATGACGCAGAATTTCCATTTCTTCGCCTTCTTCATCTTCAACTACAGTACGTGCTACGTGCGCATTTTCAGGTTTGACTTCATCATCCAATTCAATAGATTCAAGCTTGGTGCGACCCATAACCTGTTCTTGAGTATCAACTTTTAGCTTTTTCCATTTTTCCAGGTTATGCGCATAACGCTGAGCAAAAATAAATGAACCATCTTGGAAAATACCTGAATTTTCACCTAATAATGCGACTTCAGCACGATTATCCGGGAATTGCGGATTTTCAGTTCCATCAATAAATCCCGTTATGTCACGACCATCAAAATAGCGGAAGCAAACCCGCTCATCCAGTACTTGAACCTGATCCTGAATGCCTTCAAAAAAAGCCTGACTGAGTGCAAAGCAGATATCAGCCCGAGCACTGGCAATATGAATCAGTACATCTGCTGGAACAACCGGCATTTCAAATGAACCATGAATGGGTTCAAGCTGTTTAAAACCTGCCGGACTTTGTGAATAAAGTCTTGACCAAAGCTCAGGACTGAAAGCCACTGCCGTTTTAATTTGTGCTTGAGGATGTTGCGTAATCAGACGATCACGTGAAGTAAACAGATGTTCAAGTTGTTCTTTTAATTTTTCAATACTCAAATCTTTAAGACGTAAAACAATAAAGCGAGCATGATCTGAAGGGAGTGGCAAGATTACCGATTGGGCTGTCATTCATGGCTCCTGTAAGGACAGATCCTGTTTATTAATGTACATATTGTGCCTGAAGCCAGACAGAGTGAATAGTCTGATGCTTTATATTTAAGCAGGTTTTTAGCCTGATTTTATTAGAAAATTCATATAATATTAGGTGGGTTTTTCTGAGTGAAATGTTCATGTCCTATCAAATGTGGTTTGCCTATATGCTAGCCTGTTGGGTGATTAGTGTGTCGCCGGGCGCAGGAGCGATTGCTTCCATGTCGAGTGGACTGAATTATGGTTTTCGGCATGGTTACTGGAATGCGCTGGGCCTACAACTGGCATTATTGGTACAGATTGCAGTGGTTGCGGCAGGCGTGGGAGTTTTGTTTGCGACAACCCCATGGGCATTTTTAGTGGTGAAATGGTTTGGTGTCGGCTATTTATTGTATTTGGCTATTTTGCAATGGAAAGCACCTGCACAATCTATCGAAATTAAACATGAATTGGCGCGAAAATCGAGAGGGAAACTGGTACTGCATGGTTTCTTGGTTAATATCACTAATCCTAAAGCCATCGTATTTTTACTGGCCGTCTTGCCGCAATTTCTGGATTTGTCCAAGCCGCAATGGATTCAGTATTTGATTATGGCTGCGACAATGGTGACGATTGATCTGATTGTGATGGCGGGTTATACCGGATTGGCTGCTAAAGTTTTAAGGCTGCTAAAATCACCGAAACAACAAAAAGTCATGAACCGGACTTTTGCCGGTTTATTTGCAGGCGCTGCATTTTTATTAAGTTTGGTGCATCAATAAAGAGTGTTTGCTCTCTCCTTAAAGGAGAGAGGCTGAATAGATCATTAGAAAATCATCATGATTTCACAGAAATATTAAGCCAGCTTTTTAAACTTCTGCACGCAGAAGATCAGTGCAAATAGCACCGCCATGGTCAGTACAATAGTTAAACCTGTCGAAGTATTGAGACCGGCACTCGACCATAGGCCAACTGTCACCCCAATTTGCGCAATCACGAATGCCCAGATCACCATTTGTTTGGGTGAGTGTGCAAGTAATCGTGCAGTCAGGGCAGGGATCACCAATAAGGCCCCCATCAAGAGTGAACCCACTGCTTTTAGGGCGAGCACGGTAAAGAGCGCCAGCAACAACATGAAGATCAGGCGTTGCCATTTGGCATTCACGCCTTCACTGACCGCCATGTCCGGATCAATCGCGATTTGAATCTGCGCTTGCCAGCTTTTATAGAGGACGGCTAAGGCCAGAATAATCACAATAGCAAAGGTGGGTAAGTCCGCCCAAGAAATCGTCAGTAGATCACCAAATAGATAGCTGAGAAGTTCCGGTCTTAAACTCGGTAAATGTTGAATGAACAATAATCCCGAGCAAAGCAGTGTTGCTGAACACAGTGCCAGCAGGGCATCATTCGGCAGGCGCGGATCATGCAGTATCCACAAAATCCCTACCAATAATAAGGCAATAAAAGTGACTCCCATCCAGAGAGGTAAACTTAAAGCTCCTGCGATCGCAACACCGAGTAAAGTACCGTGTGCCATGGTGTCGGCAAAAAATGACATACGTCGCCAGAGCATGAGACAGCCCAATGGGGCAGTCAGAAATACCAATAGCGTACCCATGATCCATGCAGGTAAAAGGAGTTGTAACCAATCCATCATGGTTTAAGCTTCCGGCTCGGGGTGAATATGAGGGCGCGTATCATGCTGACACGGCGTAGCAGAATCGCCATGCGCACAATGATCATGATGATGCTGATAAAACACCCGGTTGGTGCCAAAGATTGCCTGATATTCTGGATGCTGCTGTACGCTTTCCGGCAGACCGCTACAACAAATATGCTTATTTAGACACACCACCCGAGTCGTCCCTTGCATCACCCATTGCAGGTCATGTGACACCATTAATACGGCACAGCCATATTTTTCCGGCAAGTTACGCACATATTCATACAGTTCAGCTTCGGATTGAATGTCCAGACCTTGCATCGGTTCATCCAGTACCAGAATATCGGGTTGGCGTAATAAGGCCCGTGCCAAGAGCACCCGCTGCCGCTCACCGCCTGAAAGTTGCTGAACTTTGGAATCTTGCAGTTTACTAATGCCAGTATCGCGAATAATTTCAGTTTTGATTTTGGATGGACATTTTTCCAGCGCCAGTAAATCTTTGACCCGCAGCGGCAAGCTATGCGATGGATTGAATTTTTGCGGCACATAAGAGAATTTCAGTTTACGTGCAGTTTTGATCTCACCGGATTGCGGTTTTAAAATGCCAAGCATGACTTTAATTAAAGTCGACTTGCCTGCACCATTCGGGCCAATCAGCGTCACAATCTCTTTTTCTTGCAATGAAAAATCAATGGCTTTTAAAATATCACGCTCATCAATCTTGACCCAGATCTGGGAGAGCTGAATCAGGGGGGAGGCACTTAAGCTTTGTTGCGACACTGCTGACAGATTCCTGAAATTTCAATAATGCTGTGATGTGCGCTAAAGTCATCCGAGCTTGCAAGTGCATCAAGTTGGTCAAGCAGACCTTGCGCTGATGCTTCTGTCACCGCTTTACATTCGGTACAGATTAAAAAAGCCGCCTGATGCCCTTCACGTGGATGGCAACAAGGAATATAGGCATTGATCGAGGTCAGGCGGTGAATCAGCCCTTTACCCAATAAAAAATCCAGAGTTCGGTATACCGTAGGTGGCGCCGCAGGACGATCACTGGCATTTTTCATTTGTGCCAGTAAATCATAAGCCCCCATCGGGCCAGTCGCATTTAAAATGAGTTCCAGCACTTCTTTACGCAAAGGGGTAAGGCGTGCGCCTGTTGCTGCACAAAGACTTTCCGCTTCAGCAAGACGTTGTGCGACATTGGGATGGTCGTGCACGCCGTGCAATGCGTTGTGGTGTTCGTGCGAACAAGAACCCATAGTTCACCTCAAGTGCGAAACTGAAAATTAATAGATTTCAAATCTTAACATGAAGCGTTCAGAGTTTCGATTGGGCATAGGTATTTTTGTATTTTTGTTATATTATAACACTTACTAATTTTCTCGTTTTTAAGTGATTTCTACTCATGTTCCGTCTCCTTGCAATGGGTCTTTTGGCTTTGTTCAGCACACTCAGTTGGTCACAAAGTCTGGTGGTCTCGACTCAGCCGATCTATCTGATTGCCAAGAAAATTACCCAGGGCGTGGAACAGCCGACTTTATTACTGGCCAATCAGAGCGGACATGATGTCAGTCTGACCCCGGCACATCGTAAAATCATTCAGGATGCCGGTCTGGTGATCTGGTTGGGTCAGGCGCATGAAGCACCGCTGGCCAAAGTGCTGAATGACAGTCATAAAGGTATCGCTATTTTGGAATCCGGTATTTTGACCACATTGCCGATGCGTAACCCGCGTGGTGAGGCCTTAAAAAATACGGTAGATACGCATGTCTGGCTCGATCCAAACAATGCCGTAAGGATTGGCTTCTTTATTGCGGCGCTGCGTTCGCAACAATTGCCGGAGAACCGTGAACTGTACTGGAAAAATGCACGCGACTTTGCGCAAAGCATGTTTGCGACGGCCCAGCGTTATAGCTCCAGCACTAAAGCCAAAGCTTACTGGTCGTATCATGATGCCTATCAATATCTGGAACGTCCCTTGAATCTGAAGTTCATGGGCGCACTGACCGATGATCCACATGTTTCGCCAACCGTAGCCCAAATCAAGTTTTTACAGGATCATCGTCCACAGCGCAAAATGTGTCTGCTGGCCGAAGGTCATGCCAGTGAAAACCAGTACCGCAAACTCAATCCGGTACTGTTCCAGCATGTCGATGAAAGCATGAGCGGGGCAGGGGACTTTGTGCAGGCTTGGCAGCAATTGGCTACAGAAACCCAGAAATGTGTACTAAATGCACGCTAATGATTTAAAAAATAGACAGATTTTGATTAGTTTAACAGCAGTGACCCGATTTAAAAAAACACGACTAAGGTCGGGAAAAGATT